>RFGU01000013.1 GCA_003696955.1 Deltaproteobacteria bacterium
TCCCCGCCCTCCCCGAGGACGGCGACCTGCGCACGCTCCTGCTCGGCGACGGACCATGGCCCGGACTTGCACCGTTTACCGCCGGGAACTTCCTGTCCGAATGGCCCGGCGTCGAACCGAGACGACTTGCCGCCCGTGACCCGCACGCCGCGGCCGCGGAATTGCTCGAGGGCACCGGCCTGGCCGATCGCGTGATCGAAGGGGCGACCCTCGATCGATGGCCCGCAGCGCAGCGCGGTTACGTCCGCACCCGAACGGGCCGGGCCCTCGCGGCCTGGAAGCGTGACGACGAAGGCCGGATCACCCTCTACGCCACGCGTCACGTCTACCGCGACCAGGCAGGTCACCTCTTGCCCCTTGCGATGGTGGCCTCGGAGTGGATCCTCGAACGGGTCTTCCGGCCGGCGGCCGAGGTCTCCTGGGCGGCGGGCACCCTCCGGGTCGAAGGTGACGTGGTGCGCAAGGGCGCCCGGCTCGTCGCCTACGTCGAGGACGAGGACGGGCGGCGCAAGAGCCTGGTCTCGGCGCAGATCGAGAAGGACGGCGCCATGACCGTTCCCCTCGAGGCCCGCCCCGACGGGGTCGTCGTCGTGGGACGTCGGGGGAACCTGCCTTGGATCTCCGTTTCGCGGCTCGCCGCCCACGCCGGGAGTCGATCGTCCGCGCCCGCCGGACCGCCCGAGCCCGTGCCGGCCACTCGAACCGGCCCCCTGCCGCGCAGCGCCCCAGCACCGGGCACGCCAGAGCGTACGCCCACCCGGCCCGCCGACGCCCCGGACGACGAGACGCCCACGGTGGCGCCGCCCACCGCCCCCCTGCCGCGGCGGCCGTAGCTCGGCCGGCCTTCCTCCGGTCGGTCGGTGCCCACGCGCCGTGGCCCACGCGGTGCCGCGCACATCGGCCGGCGCGTGCACCAAAGTGCATCGGGTACCATGGAGTGCATGGTCCCCCTCGCACGACACCTCGCCATCTGCCTCTTCATGGCCGCGACGACGACCGCCACCGGATGCGGCGACGACCACCACGGTTCCACCGAAGCGGACGAGAAGGGCGTGGGCGCTGCGTGCACCAACGACGCCGACTGCAACCCGGAGGATGCGGACACCGACGGCATGCAGGACCAGTCGTGCCTTACGCAATTCGCCGGCGGTTACTGCGGTCTCGAAGGGTGCATGGACCACGACGACTGCCCCGAGGGATCCGCGTGCGTGATCCACGACGACGGAAAGAACTACTGTTTCCGGATCTGCGTGGACAAGTCCGAGTGCAACGAAAATCGCCCCGCCGACGTCGAATCCAACTGTTCGGCCAACATCGACTTCACGAGTCCCCTTTCGGTGAAGGCCTGCGTTCCGCCGTCGAGCGGCGTCTGACCCGCCGCCGACCGTCACCGGCCCCCGGGCATGCCGAATGCCCGCGCCCGACGGCGGGCATCGCCCACCCCGTCCGAGGCCGTCAGCCCTTGACCACGACCATGGGGCGCAAGCGGGCCACCCGCCGTGAAAGGCCTGCTCGTTCCACCACGTCCGTGACGTCGTCGACGTCCTTGTAGGCTTCGCTCATCTCCTCGGCCAGGGTCCTTCGGCTGCGGGCGGCCACGGCGATGCCCTCGGCCGCAAGCTCCGACACGATGTCCCGGCGGCGGCCGCGCTCGAGCGCCTTGCGCCGGGACAGGACCCGTCCCGCGCCGTGGGCGGAACTGCCGAACGCAAGTTCGAGGCCCGCGGGAGCGCCGACGAGCACGTACGATCTACGTCCCATGTCGCCCGGCACGATCACCGGCTGCCCCACCGGGCGGTACTTCGCAGGGATGCGCGCGTCTCCGGCCGGAAAGCTCCGGGTCGCCCCCTTACGGTGGACCAGCAGGCGGCGGCGACGACCGTCCACGGTATGCGTCTCCACCTTGGCAATGTTGTGGCACACGTCGTAGACGACACGTGCCCGATGATCCGCCGGGGCAACGCCGAGGACGTGCTCGAGGGCCCGGACCGCCCGGGCGGCCATGACCTGCCGATTGGCGAACGCGAAGTTGGCCGCCGCACGCATGGCCGCGAGGTAGGCCTCGCCCTCGGGGCTTCCGATCGGGGCGCAGGCCAGTTGCCGGTCCGGGATTGCCCGATAGTCCGGACCGTACCGGTCCATGGCGCGCACGAGGTCGCGGACCGCGTCCTCGCAGACCTGGTGCCCGAGCCCCCGGGAGCCCGAATGGATCGTGATCGTCACCGCCCCCTCGGCGAGACCGAAGGCCGCCGCAACCTCACGATCGTAGATCCGCTCCACCACCTGGACCTCGCAGAAGTGGTTGCCGCTGCCGAGGGTTCCGAGTTGCGGGGCCCCGCGTTCGCGCGCCCTGCGGGAGACGGCGCCGGGATCGGCTCCTTCGAAGGTGCCCCCCTCCTCGCACACCTCGAGGTCGTGCTCGGCCACCGCGAAGCCGGCCTCCATCGCCCAGCGGGCCCCCTTACGCAGCACGCCGTCGAGGTCCCGATGGGAGAGGCGCAGGCCCTGGTTGCGGGATCCCACGCCGCAGGGGATTGCATCGTAGAGGGCCGCGGCAACCTGCTCGCGCCGGTCGAAGACGGCCTTGCGCGGAAGGTCCGTCGCCACGAGGCGCACGCCACAGTTGATGTCGTAGCCCACGCCTCCGGGCGAGACGGCGCCGTCGTCGGCGTCGACGGCGGCCACGCCGCCGATGGGGAACCCGTAGCCCCAATGGATGTCCGGCATGGCGATGCTCGCGCCGACGATGCCGGGCAGGTGGGCGACGTTGCGCACCTGCTCGATGGAGCGATCGCCGACGATCGTCTCGAGCAGGTCGGGGTCGGCGAAGATCCGCCCGGGCACCCGCATCCCCCCGGACGCGGGAAGCTCGTACACGCACGGTGCGATGGGACGAAGGTCTGCGGCCACGGCCGAAGAAGTATAGGCCCCGGGCCCGGGTGCGGCCTCAGACGTCCACGACGATCCGGGCGACGTACCGATCCGGCGCCACGGCCTCGAAGCGGGCACCGTGGTGGGTGACGGCCTTGATCTCCGCGGCGATCCCGGCCTCGTCCGAGGCCTCGGGTCGGGGAACGAACCCCACGCGCACGCAAGTCGCACTCTCCGAAAGTTCCTCGACGGCCGCCGCGACGGGGACGCGTCCCGATCGGATCCGGTCGGCGACCTCCGACAGCACCGCAACCGCCAGGAACGCTCGATCCGGGCCTTCGCAGATCACGGTGCGGCGCTCGACGAGGGGCGCGAGGGACTCGGCCGGACCCGCGGCGAAGGCACCGAAGGCCAGGATCAGCCTCGCCATGCAGTTCTCCGCCGTGTCGCCTTCGACCTCGATCCCGGCATCCGCCGTGTGGTCGAGGGCCTCGTAGGGTTGCGGGCCATAGAGGACCGGCGGACGCCGAGGTGGCGGGCGGCCCGCGTACGTCTCGTAGTGACGCGCGAGGATCCGGACCACCTCGTCGCTATCGGCCGCTTCGAACACCCGGTCGTCGTTCGCCGACGGGATCCGCACGCGGTCGTCGACAGGCTCGCCCGCCAGGCGACCGCTCCATCCGTCGGTGCGAAAACCCACCACCAGGCGGCCGAGTTGCCAGGCGAGGGCCAACTCGGACAAGGTGCCCGCCCGGCCGCCGACGCCGATCACCGCGGGTGCATGGGCGACGATGGCGTTGCGGGCAAGGCCCATGCCCGTGGGGATCACCAAATCCACGTACGGGTTCGCGTCCTTGGGATCGCCGCCCGGCAGGATGCCGAGGGTGGTCCCCGGCCCACCGTGGAGGGCCGCGAGGGCGCCGTAGGCGACCGCCTCCATGATCCCGCCGCCACCGCCCGTGAGCACGTGGTAGCCCGCGTCCACCAGCGCCCGCCCGAGGCGGACCGCCTCGCGGTATCGCGGATCGGCGGAGGCGCAGTCGTTGTCGCCCGCCACCGCCACCAGGGCCGGGCGTGGATGGGGCCGGCTCGCCTCAGCCATCGGCCAGAAGCCCGATCTCGCGCAGCCGTTCCTCGAGGTAGGCCTGGGCCGTGATCGGTTCCGGATAACGGTTCGGGTTCGCCTCGTCGACGCAGCCGGGCAACGTCTCGATGACGTACTCTGCGTTGAAGTGCAGGAAGAACGGCATGGAGTAGCGCGACGTCTCCGACCACGGCCGCGGGGGGTTGACGACGCGGTGGGTCGTGGACCGCAGCACATGGTTCGTAAGGCGCTGCAGCATGTCCCCGACGTTGCAGACGATGGTACCCGGGATCGTGTCGACCCCGATCCACGTCCCGTCCTTGCGCAGGATCTCGAGGCCGGGCTCGCCCGAGCCCACGAGCAGGGTGATCACGTTGATGTCCTCGTGCTGTGCCGACCGAACACCGTAGGGCTCGCCCTGGATCGGCGGATAGTGGATCGGACGCAAGATGCTGTTGCCGTGATCCACCTTGTCGGCGAAGAAGTCGGGCGCAAGTCCGAGATGACGCGCGACCCCTTCGAGGACCTTGAGGCCCACGCCCTCGAGGGCGTCGTAGAGCGCAAGCGTCGCCTCCTTGAACCCGGGGACCTCCTCGGGCCAGACGTTGCGCGGATACGCCGACGCCGCCGGGTGATCCTCGGGTACCTCGCGGCCGACGTGCCAGAACTCCCTGAGGTCCGGCCGGTCGCTGTCCTTGGCATGCTCCACCCCGAACGGGGTGTACCCCCGGGCATATCCCGTCTCGGGCATGGCATAGCGACGCTTGACGTCGTCGGGCAACGCGAAGAACGCCCGCACGGCCTCGTAGGCCTCCCCGACGACGTCGTCGTCGATACCGTGACCGGCGATGCCGACGAATCCGTAGGTACGATAGGCGGCGCCGAGATCGGCGGCGAAGCCGTCGGGATCGCTGTCGAGGCGGCGCAGGTCGAGGGTCGGGATCTGGTCCGCAGCCATGGCGCGCTTCATAGCACGACGCCGGCCACGCACGCGCTGGAAAAATTTGCGAGCGTTGCGGCCACCAGGGCCCGCACGCCGAGACGCGCGATGTCGTCCTTGCGTCCGGGTACGATGGCGCCGAGCCCCCCGATCTGGATGCCGATGCTCGCGATCCCGGCGAACCCGCAGATTGCGATGGTGGCGATGGCCTGTGCGCGGCTCCCGATGGCCCCGGCCAGGTCGTGGAGCTGCGCGTAGGCGAGCAACTCGTTCAACACGGTCCGCGTGCCGAGCACCTGGGCCACCTCGGGTACGTCCTGCCACGGCACCCCCATGGCCAGCGCCAAGGGGGAGAACAACCAGCCCAGGATCCGCTCGAGCCGCAGGGGCTCGCCACCCACGTCCACGACCCCGAACGCCGCGTTGCACAGGGAGACCAGGGCGATGAAGGCCACGAGCATCGCCCCGACGTTCACGGCCAGCTTGAGACCATCCGAGGCGCCACGCGACGCCGCATCGAGGACGTTTTGGGCCTTGGGAAGATCCCCGAGCGCCGCCGTGTCGGCCGACATGGGCCGATCCGTCTCCGGAACGACGATCTTGGCCATCGCCACGGATGCCGGCGCCGTCATGGCCACCGCCGTGAGCAGGTGCGACATCTCCACGCCACCGATGAGCACGTAGGCACCGAGGATCGCCCCGGACACCGACGCCATCCCCGCCACCATCACGGTGAACAACTCGCTCTCGGTGAGTCGGTCGAGGTAGGGCCGGATCGTCAGTGGCGCCTCGGTCTGGCCCATGAAGATGCTGGCCGCCACGGAGAGGGCTTCGGCGCCGCTGATCCCGAACGCCCCCATGAAGAGGCGCGCAAGCAGGGCGACGATGCGCTGCATGATACCCACGTGGTAGAGGACACCGAAGAGGGAGGCCACGAAGACGATGGTGGGCAGCACCTGGAACGCGAAGACCACGCCGAGTCCGCTGTCCCCGCCCCCCTTGGCTCCGAGATCCCCGAACACGAAGGCCGAACCCGCGAACGCGTGATCGAGCACGCCCTGCACGAACGACGCCGCCGACTCGAGGGCGCGCCGGCCCGTTTCCGATCCGAGGAGCACCAGCCCGAGCATCCACTGGCCAATCCATGCGACCGCCACCGGCCGCCATCGAATCGCACGCCGGTTCGTGCTGGCCGCGTAGGCCAGGGCGAACATCCCGACGAATCCCGCGGCCGCCGCAAGACGGGCCGCGATCACCGGGGCGCCTCCGTCGCATTTCGCCGCGACCTCCCCTCGCGCTCCCTGCACGTGCGCTTCTCGGCCTCGGCCCAGGCGAGGATCCGTGCACGCAACAGCGGCAGGGTCAGGGCACCCCCACCGAGCACGGCATCGTGGAACCGGGGCAGCGAGAAGCACGCGCCGAGGGACTCGGCGACGCTGCGGCGTAGCTTGAGGATCTCGAGTTGGCCCACCTTGTAGGCGAGGGCCTGTCCCGGCCAGACGATGTACCGATCGACCTCGTTGTCGATGTTCTCCGGGGAGAGCAGCGTGTGTTCGGCAAGGAACTTCTTGGCCTCGTCGCGGCTCCACCCCAGATGATGGATGCCGGTGTCCACGACGAGGCGCCCTGCACGCCACGCGTCGAAGCTCGCGACGCCGAGGCGGTCGAGATCGCCGCGATAGAGGCCCATCTCGTCGGCCAGGCGCTCGACGTAGAGCGCCCACCCCTCGACGAAGGCCGTGGCCCCACCGTGGCGGCGAAACGCCGGCACCGCGGGAAGCTCCTGGGCGATGGCGATCTGCAGGTGGTGCCCCGGAATGGACTCGTGGAACGCGAGCACCCGCGCCTCGTAACGGGGCCGCGTCGTGGGCGCGTAGGTGTTGACGAAGTACTCGCCCGGCTTCGACCCGTCGGGGTGGGGCGGGCTGTAGTAGGCGATGGTCGTGTACGGCGCCTCGTGGAGCGGGATCTCCCGCACCTCGCACGGGGCCTTCGGCAGCCGGCCGAAGTAGGCCGGCATGGCACCGCGGGCGTCGGCCAGGGCCTTTCGGGCCGCATCGAAGACCTCGGCCGAGGTGCGAAAGTAGAGGCTCCGATCGGTTCGCATGCGGCGGATGGTCTTCGCCAACCCGCGGGTCCGGAGCACGGAACGGCCGAGTCGTGCGATCTCGCGATCGGTGGCGGCGATGCCCTCCCGGCCGATCCGATGCACCTCCTCGGCCGAAAGGGGCAGGGTCGTCTGGCTGCGGATCCGCGCCGCGTAGCAGGCCTTGCCGAAGGGCAGGGCCGCGAGGCCGACCGCGTCGTCGGGGCGCGCGTTCGGAAGGATCCGCGTGCGTACGAAGGTGGCGTAGCGGCGGAAGGCCTCCCGGACCGGGCCGTCCACCTCGCGCTCGACGGCGGCGACGAATTCGTCCTTGCCCTCGAAGGCCGGCACGTCGGCCAGCAGGGACACGAGGGCCCACTTGCGGGCCTCGGCGGCCACCTGGGCGTCCACCATGGCGAGCACGCGCCGTACGGACTCGGCGTTGGCGAACAGCCCGTCGTCCGCGCCGCGACGCAACCGCTCGATTCGGGCATCCACCACGGCCGGGATCCCTCGCACGCGGGCGAGGAAGGCCTCCGCCGACGCGGGTCCGGTCACCTTGTGCTGCCGCGGCAGGTCGTTCCAGCGGGTGACGGGGTTGTCGCGCGCCGACAGGGTCCATTCGTCGAAGCGGCAGACCTCCTCGTCGATGGCCCACGAAAGCTCCGCCACGAACATGGCCCACGTGACCCGGTCGGCCTCGGACAAGGCCTTCGGATCGATGGCCCGGCCCCGTTCGAGGAAGGTCCGGCGCATCCGGCGGCGACGGGCGACGGCCGCCCCGGACGGGTCGGGAAGGCGGTCGTCGAAGGCGTGTACGCCGAGCTGGGTCGCAAACAGCGGGTCGTCCTCCAGCACGAAGCGGAAGTGGTCCCGCAAGAGCGCGGCGAGATCGGGATCGGCCACGCCGGCCTCCGCCTCGGCGAGCGCAGCCGCCAGGCCATCGTCCCGGTCCTCCGGCTCCGATGCCGCGGCCTTCGACGCACGCGGCTCGGGACGCTCCGGCGCGACCGCCGGCCGTTCGGGGGCACGGCTGCAGGCGGCCACGACCAGCCCGGCAACGGCGAGCCAATCGGGTCGTACGCGCCCTCTCGTCGGGCGAGCAGCGGATGCGACGGAATTCTTCACGGGGTGGGACGGATGCAGCGGCGCCCCATCGTGCCAGCCGAGCACCACCCCCCGCAAGCGCCGGCACGCGCCGTTCGGCCCCCGCCGCCGGTACGCATCATGCGCCGGCCGAAAGGCATGGCCCGGATTCCCCGGCGTCGTCCGCAGGCACGATGGTGCCGTCGTCGCGGAATCGGTCGAGTTCCCGCACGACGGACGCGACGTACCTCCGGCGCACGTGGTAGGGGATGAACGCCGACTTGAAACCGTTGACGATGAGCTGCTTGATGTGCGCCACCGTAAATCCCATCTTGGCGTGGGCCAACCAAAGCTCCCGCGACACCGTCGTGTCGGTGATGAGGCGGTTGTCCGTGTTGACCGTCACGCGTGCGCCGAGGTTGAAGTAAAGGCGCATCGGATGGCGCTCGAGGCTCTCCACCGCGCCGGTCTGCACGTTGGACGACGGACAGCACTCGAGGGGGATGCGGTGATCGATGACGTAGTGCAGCAGGTCGCCGTCCTCGCGCAGGCGGCAGCCGTGGCCGATGCGATGGGCTCCGCAGACGTGGATCGCCTGGGCGATGGACTCGGGCCCGTAGGCCTCGCCCGCATGGATCGTGACGTTGACGTTGTTGCGGCGCACGAGGGCGAAGGCCTCCTGGTGATCCTTGGCGGGGTAGTCCTGTTCGGCACCGGCCAGATCGAAGCCGACGACGCCGCGGCCCTTGTAGGCGACGACGAGTTCCGCCATCTCCAGGGACTTCTCCGGCGAGATGTTGCGGATCCCGCACAGGATGAGCCGACTCTTGATCCCGTAGCGGTCCTCGGCGTCGCCGAGCCCCTGCAGGACGGACTCGACCACCTCGGTGTACCGAAGCCCCCGCCGCGTATGGAGCATGGGCGAGTAGCGCACCTCCATGTAGCGGACGTTCTCGCGGGCGGCGTCCTCGGCTAGTTCGTACGCCACCCGGCAAAGGGCCTCCTCGGTCTGCAGCACCTGCAGCGTGAAGTCGAACGCGCGCAGGTACTCGACGAGGCTCCCGGTGGGGCGACCGAGCTTGAGGGCCTCGGCGATGCCCTCCTCGTCGCGGGCCGGCAGCTCGACGCGGTAGCGCCGCGCGAGATCGAGCAGCGTGGAAAGGCGCATGGATCCGTCGAGATGGACGTGCAGTTCCGTCTTCGGCAGGGCCTCGAAGAACGAAAGCGGCAGGGGATCCCTCGGCGCGTCCATTGGCTCCAGCATAGCACCACCACCCCTTCGCGGTGGGACGCCCCCCCACCCTCTTCGACACCGACCGACGTCCTTCCCTCCGTACCTGCACCACGCCGCCGACGCCGTGGTACCGTATCGACATGACTTTGCTTCGA
>RFGU01000084.1 GCA_003696955.1 Deltaproteobacteria bacterium
CGCACAGGCAGGCGCACTCGGGCGGGGAACTCCCGACAGGATTGCCCTCGGCATCGACGCCGCACGTGCCGCCGTTGCTTCCGTAGTAGCCGCGGCACCCTCTCGTGACACTGAGCTCGATGTCTCCTTCCGGGGTCTCTTGATATACGGCGAGAAGGAATGGTGGAAGACACTCGACGATGCTTTCGTCGCACCCATCGCCCCATGCCAAATTCTCGAACCTACACGAACCGCTCACGGGGCCGAAGTGGCACGTGCCATCGGGATCGCGGGTCGTGGGCACGAAGTCCGCCCAGACGCAGTGGGCGCACGGATAGGCCTCGGGGATCGAGGACTCGCAGGTCTCGCCGTCGGCCGCAGCGTAGCAGATCGCTGCCAGGGCATCGTAGTCGAGCGCATCGCAGTCGGGGGCTCCCGTCGTGCTCCCTGCGGAACTGCCCGTCGCCGCTACGCTCCCAGAACTCCCACTCCCGGTCGAGGTCGACGAGTCGGAGGTCCCCCCTCCGTCACCAGCGGTCGAGTCGGTCTTGGACCGCTCGCACCCGAGGGTGAGCAAGAACCCGAGAACGAGACAGGCGAAGCCCCGCGCCCGGCTACTCGTTGTCGATCCCGTTGTGTGCTGCGTAGGCATCGAATCGCGCTCCTTTCAGACAAGCGGGCAAGGGCAGGTTCTGCGCGCCGTCTTGCATCTTGCCGAAGTAGTTGTTCTTCTGGAGATTACCCTCGAGCCGCGTCTGAGCATAGAGTTCCAGCATGTCGTCACCATCCGGTTGGTACGGACAGCTCGTGCTCTGGTTGGTGTACCAGTCCCAGAAGAAGCGCAGCCAGTCGCCGATGATGCCGTTGCCCGTGCGGCACGGCGAGGCGTTGCAGCAGATGTTCTCGAGCTCGCCGCCGGAGGAGGTCCCCTGCCCCCAGTCGTAGCGCTCGAGATCCTGTGCGCCCCAGGGGTGGTTCATCCAATTGAACGCGCCCTCGGTGCTCTTGTCGTTGAAGACCCGTGCAGAATAGAAGTGGGCGAACCCCTCGCGAAAACCGATGGAGTTGTACTCGACGTCGGTGATGTCGTAACCCGAGCCTCCATTGAGGCAACGGTTCTGGTCGACGGGCCCAGACCACGACGGGTCGGCGTTCGGTTCTCCGCCATTCGATGCTCCGGATTTCGACCCATAGTGCAGCGCCGCCATGGCATGGCCCAGCTCATGATTTGCAACGAATTTCATGTTGATCCGCTGCTTGGTCCCACAGTCAGAAAGGCGGATACAATGCCGACCGGAGGTGATATAGCCGTTCGAGTTGCCATAGTGCGCGCTGTCGTAACAATCGGACGCGGTGTCCCGCGACACGTGGATGGCTTTGTTCTGCAGCGGCCCGTGATAGCGGTACAGTCCATATCCCACCATTGCCTGTCCGGTCCAATAGGGCACGTAGTCACCGACATAGAGGTAATTCGTGCCTCCTGCGGTCGGATTGTACCCCGTCAGAAGGGCCGAATAGGTCGAGCCAGGGTACGATGAACAGTTGGTGGTGTGGGTATGCATGCGCACGTAGTTGCCGGCCGCGTCCGTCTGGTAGGCGTAGACCCGCACGGAATAGGTCTTGCCATCGGTGTCCGACCAGGTGACGCAGCCCGTGTTGGGTTCGGTGTCGAAGGTCTGGTCGAAGCCGGAGCCCTGGATGCGGATCCGTACGCCGACCGCGCTGGCGATGACCCCCTGGTCCGCCGTGGGGTACCGATCTTCGGTGGCGCCCGCGTTGGGGCCGTAGGGGATCTGTCGCCCCGAATCGGCCGTTTGAACCTCCCACTTGATACACGTGCGGAACGTGGCCGCGGAGGCGGCGGAGGCCAAGCCCAGCCAACCGACGACGAAGGCTGCCATGATCATCGAGTAACGGACGACGTTCACGGCGTCACCTCCGGGGCGAGGTCCGACTCCAGGCCATCGTTCGGCTGGGGCGGGGTGTAGGATGCATCCAGGACGCGCGTCGTCACGACACCGACCTCGTCCATGGCGGCTTTGGCGAGGAGACCGCGGAAATCACCGCCACGATAGGTTGCGTGCAACGCGGCTTCCGAGTAGATGCTCACCGCCTGTGTGCCCACGGGAGCATGGAAGAAGACCGGTTCCGAGCCCGACCACTCCCCCGTGTCCAGGCGACGCGCCACGACGCGCATCATGCCCGAATATTTCATCTTCTCGATCTCCGCGGCGCTCTTGCCGAGGTCGAGGTGGACGGTACGGGACTCGCCGGCCGGAATCTCGAGCGTCCCCAGGTCGATCTTGTGGGTATACATGGTCCCGAAATCGACGAAGGCCGTGACGTCGAACTCCGCCGGCTGCTCGGCGGAGTTTTCGATGCGAAACGGGACGAGATTGCCTTTGGTGGGCAGCGCCTCGGTGTCGGGCAGCAAACCTTGTAGCTCGACGTGAACCGTGGGAACGAAGGCGTCTGCCGCCGCACATTGGCCGACGCCGTCGCCTGCCATGGAGGCCGAAGGTGAGGCAACGGGCTCCGTCGTATCCACCGTCGCGTCTTCGGATTCGACGTCAACTTCGACTTCGGTGTCTCGCTCGAACTCGAGACCTCCGTCATCCGCGACTTGCGCGCACGACGCAACCATCAACGAGAGGACGAGGACCCCCCCCCGAAACTCTACTTTCTTGCGGGCCTCGACACCCGCCTCCGTTGGTCTTGTACATAATTAACCATGTACCATGGATTCTTCTGCGCCGTCAACGAGAACGTCGAGCTAACGGACGTGCTTTACCGGGCCTTCCGTAATTCGTGTAACCTCGGGTACGGGGTAAACCATCCCGACGCTTCAAGAATTCGTGTGGACAGCGCGCCGCGGGTACATGTGGAGGCCGCCGCAGTGGAACAGGATCGCCGTGCGGAAGCGGTCCCGGTTGCGGCAGCCGCGGGCGTTCTTCTTCATCCATAGGGTCTTCGTGGTTCGCGGCCAGGCTCTCGGGGATTGCGACCGTCACCCCGTGCACAGCGATGGTCGCGGTCCCCCACAGGTGTTTTTCGACCAAGCGTAACATCTACTACGTCGATTCGAGCCGCGTTCGCGTCACCCGTCTCAACCGCCGCTGCCATACCCGCCACGCCCACCGGTTCCGGTTCGGCAGAGCTGCTCGCTGGCCGGCGCGGAGGGGTGGTGCATACCAACCCCGAGAACTCGTGCGACACGGTCGCCCGGGTGAGAGCCCACGGGCGGTCACAGGCAAGCCCCGGACGAACTCCAACATCGAA
>RFGU01000085.1 GCA_003696955.1 Deltaproteobacteria bacterium
GGGGGCGCCTGCGTCGACGGCCAGTGCACGTGTCCGCCCGACTCCATGATGTGCGGCAACGCCTGCGTGGACGTGCAGAACGACCCGAACAACTGCGGGAACTGCGGCGTAGCGTGCAGCGATCTCCAGTCGTGCGAGGCGGGTAACTGCGTCTGTGCGCCGGGCTATACCCAGTGCGGCAACGCATGCGTCAACGTGGCCAACGATCCGAACCATTGCGGCGACTGTGGGACCGCCTGCGGTCCGAACCAGGTGTGCATGAACGGCAGCTGCACCCAGGACTGTGGCGGACTCGCCCAATGCGGCCAATCCTGTGTCGACTTCAAGAGCGATCCGCTCAACTGCGGCGAGTGCGGCAAGCAGTGCAAGGCCGATCAGGTCTGCGTCGACGGCAAGTGCGAGGACTACTTCATCCCCAACTGCAACAGTTGCCCGTGTGACGAGTGCCAGGGCGACTTCGACCAGTGTTGCTTCAACGACTTCGTGGACCACACGGTCTGCGCCAAGGAGTGCCCGTAGCCGGTGGGCTGGGTGCTCGATTCTGCGTGTAACGTGAGGTGAGGCGCCCGGCTCGCCGGTCCGTGCCGGCGGGCCGGGCCGCATGTTGGTCGCCCTCGTCCCTCCTACGGGTTTCGGCGGCCGCGCGCGCCACCGGGTGACGCCGTCCGGCGGGCGCCTATACTGCGCGCCGTGCCCGACGCACCGCCCTCGAAGGATCCGCGGCAAGACCGTCCGCCGGAGATCAAGCCGCCGCGCCCCACCGAGACGCCACCGTGGTGGAAGGTGCCCCTTTGGTGGCTCGTGCTCACGGTGTTGCTCGTGTGGCTGTGGCAGGAGACCTTCGACAGTCTGGCGGTCCGCACGATCCCGTACAGCGAGTTCAAGGCGCGGCTGAAGTGCGGACAGGTGGTGGAGGTGCTCGTGGGGCCCGACACCATCGAGGGGCAGATCGACCCGACCCGGGGCGACGCCGAGTGCCCGGCGCTCGCGGCCCAGACCCGATCCTCCGACGGTGCCGACGCCGACGCGAAGTCCGGCTCGGATGCCGCGGGTGGCACAAAGACCGAGCGCCCGGTGCCCTTTCCCGGCGCGAAGGAGGACCGGACGGATGCACCCAAGGGGCCGTTCGTGTTCCGCACGGTCCGGGTGGAGGACCCCAAGCTCACCGAACAGCTCGAGGCCGCCGACGTGAAGTTCGTGGGGCAAAGGCCACGGCTGCTGACCCACATCCTCCTCGGGTGGCTGCTGCCCATCGGTTTCATGTTGTTGCTCTGGGGGCTGCTCGCCCGGCGCATGGCCGGAGCGGCCGGGCAGGCCCTCTCCTTCGGCAAGAGTCGAGCGAAGCTCGTGGCCGATCAGGACACCGGCGTCACCTTCGACGACGTGGCGGGGGCCGAGGAAGCCAAACAGGACCTCGCCGAAGTCGTGGAGTTCCTCAAGCACCCGGATCGCTACACCCGGCTCGGCGCCAAGATCCCCAAGGGGATCCTGCTGGTGGGACCGCCGGGCACCGGCAAGACCCTGCTCGCGCGCGCGGTCGCCGGGGAGGCCGGGGTGCCCTTCTTCCACTTGAGCGGTTCGGACTTCGTGGAGATGTTCGTCGGGGTCGGGGCCGCGCGGGTGCGCGACCTCTTCGAGCAGGCTCAGAAGCACGCCCCCTGCATCGTCTTCATCGACGAGATCGACGCCATCGGTCGCCAGCGAGGCGTGCACATGGGCGTCGTCAACGACGAGCGCGAGCAGACGTTGAACCAGCTCCTCGTGGAACTCGACGGCTTCGAGCCCAACAACGGCGTCATCATCCTTGCGGCGACGAATCGACCGGACGTGCTCGATCCGGCGCTCCTGCGGCCGGGGCGCTTCGACCGGCAGGTCGTGCTCGACGCGCCGGATCTCGACGGGCGCGAGGCCATCTTGAAGGTTCACGCCCGCGGCAAACCCTTGGCCGACGACGTCGATCTGCGGGCCATCGCCAAGGCCACGCCCGGGATGTCGGGCGCCGATCTGGCCAACGCCATGAACGAGGCCGCCTTGCTCGCCGCCCGCCGCGGGGAAGAGCGCATCACCCAGGCGGACATCGAGGCGGCCGTCGAACGGATCGTCGCCGGGCCCGAACGCAAGAGTCGGCGGCTCTCCGAGGAGGACAAGCGCCGCGTGGCCTACCACGAGACCGGCCACGCCCTCGTCGCGCACGAAAGTCCCGGCGCCGATCCCGTGCACAAGATCAGCATCGTGCCCCGGGGCCATGCGGCCCTCGGCTACACGCTCCAGCTTCCCGACCAGGACCAGTACCTGCTGACCCGGACCGAACTCGAGGGGAAGATCCGCAGTCTGCTCGGGGGGCGGGCCGCCGAGGAGGTCGTCTTCGGCGAGGTGTCGAGCGGTGCCGAGAACGACCTCGAACGCGCCACGACGCTGGCGCGGCAGATGGTGACGATGTTCGGGATGGGGCGAAGCGTCGGGCTCTACCACGTGGGTCACCAGGAGGGGGGCGCATTCCTACGGGGTCCCTACGGACCCGTGTTGCGCGAGGTCAGCGACGCGACGGCGCGGGAGGTGGACCAGGAGGTGCGGGAACTGCTCGAACGGCTCTACGGTGAGGCCAAGGGGATCCTCGAACGGCGGCGGAACGATCTCGAGCGCATCGCGTCGCACCTTTTGTCCGCGGAGACCCTGGATCGGGCGACCTTCCTCGAGCTTCTCGGTGAGTCGGACGACGAGGCCGGGACGCGGGACGGGGTCGGCCAGGAGGCCGCGGCACCTCCATGAATGGACGGTGTTCGCGGCTCCTTCGAACCGTGGGGGTAGCGGGTGTGGCCGCGCTGCTGTCGGCCGCCTGCGCGGTAAATCCCGCCACCCGCCGCCTCGAGTTCCAGCTCGTCTCCAAGCGCCGTGAACTCGCCCTCGGCGCGGCCATGGACGGCGAGATCGTGGCGACGACGCGGCTCTATGCCGATCCCGAGGTGGCGGATCACGTGCGTGCGATCGGTGAGCCGCTTGCGCGGGCGAGCGAGCGGCCCGAGCTGCCGTGGACCTTCCGCGTACTCGATGCGCCGGAGGTCAACGCCTTCGCGGCGCCCGGCGGGTACGTCTACGTGGCACGGGATCTGCTCGCGTATCTCGACGACGACGACGAACTCGCGGCGGTGCTCGCCCACGAGGTGGGGCACGTGGCCGCGCGTCACGGGGCCAAGCAGGCCACCCGGCTGGCCGTGGCGAGCCGCGCCGTGGGAGCCCTGCGGATCTTCGATCCGGCCATGCGCCACATCGGCGCGGTCGCGGCCGGATCCGCGTACCTGTCGCTCCTGCGCCACTCGCGGGACCAGGAGCGCGAGGCGGATCTGCTCGCCCTGCGATACCTCGCGCGGGTGGGGCGGCCCGCGGCGGCCATGGCCGACGTGCTCGCGCTGCTCGTCCTGCTCGACGACTCGGACGGTACGCCGCCGTGGCTTTCGACCCACCCGGCACCGCTCAAGCGTCTCGGGCGGATCGAAGCCCTCGGCATCGCGCCGCGGCCCGCGAATCTCTCGGCGGGGTACGCCGAACTCGTCGACGGTCTCGCGTTCGGTCCCGATCCCCGGTTCGGATACCTCCTCGACGACCGCTACGTCCACCCGGCCATGGGGATCGTCGTTCCTCTTCCCGCCGACTACCCGCGCGCACTCCAGGGAGAACTCGTGGTGGCGGCGGCGCCGGGTCGAGACCTCCTGTTGTGGGCCGGGCCGTCGCGCCTGCCCTCGGCGGAAGCTGCCTTCGAGGCCTTCTTCTCCGATCCGGCCATCGAGCCGGCGAAGGCCGTGCGGGTCGAGCACCACGGCCGGCCGGGTCTGGCGGCGGGTTTCACCGTGACCACGGTCGACGGCGAGCTGGCCGGCACGGCGGTGTTCCTGGATTGGGACGGATCCGTGTTCCTCTTCGTCCTAATGGGGACGGAAGCCGCGCTGCGTCGGGACGGTGAGGCCCTCGGGCACACCTTGGCGGCGCTGCGTCCCCCGACGGCCGAGGAGGCCGACGTCGGCCCCATCCGCATCGACGTGGTCCGGCTCGAACGCACCCGACGCCTCGGGGACCTCACACCGGAACCGGGGCTGCGCGGCCTCCTCGCCCTGCTGAACCGCCATGCGGTCGACGAGGAGCTGCCCGCGGGCACCTTGGTCAAGGTCGTCGACGATCGCGCCCTGCCGGGCCGACGCCCCGCGCCGTTCGAGCAGGTGTCGCCGCGGCTGCGGTGAGCCGCGACGACGTGTTGAAAGGTATGTTCGGTTCGCGATGTCGTCGGACGTGGTTGTACGCGCGCATCTCGAACGGGGGCGATCTCGCGATCCCTCGCGGGGGCACCATCGGCGACGCCCGGATGGAGAGAAGCGTCTCATGGCATCGAGGCATGCTGGGGTACCATCGACGGCGTCCCCCCGGCGACTACGTCGTGCTTGCCGGCTTCGAGAACGACTTGCTGGTCCGAGATCCGGATCCGTCCATCGCGGGTACGCAGATCGTGCACATCAGCGTCGATGCCGGCGCGACGGTGGATCTCGCCGAGTCGTTCAAGATCACCGGTGCGCTCACCATGGTCGGACCGGGCGCAGACGGTCCGGAGGCGGTCGATCCGTCGAACGTGGTGTTCTCCTGGGCCGACGACTCCAGCGAGGACTACTACACGCTTGCCGTCTACGACGCCTTCGGCAACGAAGTCTGGTCGGTGCCCGACGTGCCGCGGGTCACGGGATCGGCCACGGTGGACGTCGCGTACGCGGGGCCCGCTCTCGAGCCCGGCATGTACTACCAGTGGCGCGCCGAGTCGTGGCGCGACTCGGGTCCGATCTCCACCACCGAGGACCTGCTCGGCGTCTTCTACGTCCCGGCTACCGGAGAGCGATGACGGTCGGCGCCGTCGATAGGTCTCCGGTCACCGGCGTGCGGCGCGAGGGATGCGATGCGGTCGTCCGGTCTCGGCGAGCATCTCTGTGAACGAGCCGGCCTGCCTCGGTGGGGATACGATCCGAACGTGTCGGATGGCGGCTCGCGAAGCACCGCCACCACGGTCGGCGCTGCCTCGCGTCTTCCGGTACC
>RFGU01000014.1 GCA_003696955.1 Deltaproteobacteria bacterium
AAGAAGAAGACCGCGGCGAAGAAGAAGACCGCGGCGAAGAAGAAGACCGCGGCGAAGAAGAAGACCGCGGCGAAGAAGAAGACCGCGGCAAAGAAGAAGACCGCGGCAAGGAAGAAGGCTCCCCCCATGCCCACGACGACCCAGGAGGCGACACGCCTCGCCCCCGGCGACCCGGCCCCCGATTTCGATCTGCCGGCAGACGACGGCAACCGGTACTCCAAGGCGGGCCTGCTCGGAACGCGCTACGTCCTCTACTTCTATCCGAAGGACGACACCCCAGGCTGCACCATCGAGGCCCAGGATTTCCGGGACGCCTTCGCCGACCTGCGAGACCGCGGCGTGCTCGTCCTCGGCGTAAGCCCCGATCCGATCCCGAGCCATGAGCGGTTCCGCAACAAGTACGGACTGAACTTCCCCCTCTTGTCGGATCCGGACTTCGAGGCTGCCAAGGCGTTCGGCGCCTACGGCGTCAAGAAGCGTTACGGCCGCGAGAGCATCGGACTCATCCGTAGCACGTTCGTGATCGGGCCCGACGGCCGCATCGAGCGTGCGTACTACAACGTGCGCGCCAAGGGCCACGTCGATCGCCTCAAGGCCGACCTCGGCTGACGCTTCGCTCCCCATCGACGCGCCGCCCGAGGCCCCTTCGGCCGGCGGCGCGTCGATGCGTCGAGGAGCCGGGTCGAACGGCCTAGCCGCCTACGGCCCACGGCTGCGACGCCAGCGCGAAGACGTACAGTCGGCCGCGATTCGACAGGGCGAAGAGCCGCCCGGTCCGGCGATCCACCACCGGCGTCGACGACATGCCACTCCCCGTGCGGACGACGGCCAGGGTCTCCCCGGTCTCCACGTCGTAGGACAAAAGTCCGATCTCCGAGTGCGTGACGAACACGTCGTCGTCCACCACGAGGGCCGGCGAGACGACCCCCGGATCGACGGAGCGACGCCACCGCAATCGCCCCCCGACCTCGATGCCGAAGATCCCCGCGAGGCTGGAGGTGACCACCAGGAGGTTGCCAGGACCGCGGGCCACCGTGCCGGCCCCCTCGACCGGAAAACGCCAACGGACGGCGCCGTCGTCCGCCCCGAGGGCGAACACCCCGGTCGCGCGGCCGGTCACGATAACCTCGCCGCGCTCCTCGAGCAAAAGTGGGGTTGCGTCGCAATCGACGAAGGGCCCCCCTTCCGGCGGCGCGACGCTGGCGATCCACAACGGCTCTCCGGTGCGAGCGCCGAGCGCCACCACCTTGCCGTCGTCGAAACACGTATAGAGCAGATTGTCCGCATCCTCGTCCTCACGCCGGCGCAGCGCCAGCCCCGCGCGCCCTTCGATGGTGTTGACGTCAGCGACGACCTCGCGCTCGTACTGCCACCGCCATCGACCGTCGGCGGCCGCAAGGGCGAAGACGTCCTGGTGCGAGTTCGTGAAGTAGACCAGATCCCCGTCGAGCACGGCGGGCATGCGGATCGTGCCCTCGGTCCGGTAGCGCCACGCAATCTTCCTGCCTTCGAGATCCACGCACAGCAGCTCACCGTCTTCGGTCCCCACGTAGAGCCGACGCCCGTCGTCCGACACGACGGGTACGCTCCCGACCTCCGACGGTCCGAGGTCGATCTCCCAGACGACGTCCCCTCGGTCGAGTTCGATGGCGAGCAAACGCGCCCCGCGCCCCGCGGCATAGACGAGATGCCGCCGCGGGTCGACGCTCACGCCAGCGTGCTCCTCGGGCCGCAGGACGAAGAGATCCGGCGGCGTGACCTCGAGCGTACGCTCGAAGCGGACGACCCGGCGGGCGGCCGGATCCCCCGCCGGATACACCCTCACCGTCTCCATCCGCGGCCCACAGGCGAGGGCCGCAAGGGCGGCGAGCCACGTCCATCGTGCCGCGCGCATGGGCGATGCCTACGGCGCCTGTCCCCCGGAGGAAGACGGGGCCCCTTCGCCGCCGGCCTCGTCGTTCGCCGAAGGCGGCACGAAGTCCGGCGCCAACTCGGCGAGTCGCTCGCGGACGAACTCGAGGGCGAGGGAGGTCTCGGAGAACGGATACTCGGTGGCGTAGGTCTTGTAGACCTCGATGGCCTCTTCGGTGCGCCCAAGGGCCTCGAGGACCCGCCCCTTGTGGGCGAGCGCCTGGTCCCGGTAGAAGCTCCCGGGCGCGCCGGCCAACGCGTCGAAGGCTTCGAGCGCCCCTTCGAGATCGCCCGCCGCCTCCTTGGCCACGCCAAGCCCCTCGAGGGCGAGAAATCGCAGGGGATGGTCTCGGTCGGCCGTATCGAGGAACGCTTGGAAATGTCGGATGGCCGCCTGCGGGTCGCCGGCCCGAAGGGCCCGCGCGCCCCGCACCAGGTGGCCGTCCACGTCCGCTGGGCTGCCGGCATATTCGCGGCCGAGGGTCTCGAGGGCGGATTCGACCCTGCGATCGAGTTCCTCGGGAGTCTCGGCAATGGGCACGGGAGGAGGCCGATCCTTCCCCCACAGCGTCTCGGGGTCGCCCACCTGGCCGCGGGCCTCGTAGGCCGCGGCCTCGGCGAGCACACGGGTGGCCTCGGCCCGGGCCTCGGTGCGTGCGTGCAGGGCGTAAATCGTGCCCCCGACCGCCCCGGCGACGAGGACGATCCCCCCGATCACCCACGGTGCCCGTCGCCGGGCCAGACGCCCCGCTCGGCGGGCGCCGTCCTGGAAGGCGTCCGACTCGGCCCCCTTGACCTTGCGCTTGACCCGCGCGCGGTTCCACTTGGGAAGATCCATCGGTTCGCCCGCGGGGGGGCTGCCCGACGGATGGGGGTCGGAGTTGGATCCGGCCTCGGTGGGTTCGTCCGCCACGGGCGAGGTGCATAGCCGCGGCCGCCGAGATTGTCCACACGTCCTGCCCCCCGCCGAGCCCTGTTGCCGGCGGCCGCAACACGCGGCGCAAATAGCGCCCCTACCGCCCATTCGGGGGTCGAGCCGTGGTATCCCGCACCCATGGGTCCAGCGAGCCCCGGCGCGTCGACGGGACGGCCACGGCCGTACCCGCGGTTGGCCGCGATGCTCGCCCTTGCAGGTGCCGCCCTCGCGTCGGCTTCGGCGGCCGTGGCGCACGAAGGCCGCTTCGCGGACGGCGCGGCGTCGGGCGGCGGTACGCCGGTCGCCGAGGCACGCCGCCGCGACCGACGAGGTCTCCACCGCGCCCCCGCAAGCGCCGACGGCGACGCCCCGGACCCCGCCACCCGCCCCTTCCACGGCGATCCGCCGGGCGACCCGTACGAGGCGGTTCCCCCGATGGCGGCCCCTTTCGCCCAACCCGAGGCGACGGCCCGACGCCGGCTCGCCGACGACCTCGCCCGCGCCCCGGCCACCCGCAGGCGGATCGCCTTCTCCGTCCTGCCGCTCTACGCCGCGGCCGTGCTGCGCCTTGCAGGGCGCGATCGGTTCGTCTTCCACGGCGGGGGCGCCGCGGCCGAAGTGGACGTCCCCATCGTGCGCAACCTGTGGCTGCGCGTCTTCGGCCAGGTCTCGGGGCACCCCTTGCGGGAATCCCTCGAACGCGAGGACGACGACGTCAAGGTGACGGCGCCTTCGGGCACGCTCGCGATCTACGGCGGCACCGCCGGTCTCGCCTACGCCCTCGACGTCTCCCGCATGATGGCGATCCTCGACGTGGGGCTGGGACTTTCGTGGCTACGGACGCCCAAGGGCGTCCGCGACGGCCAACGTGGCATGCCGTGCAGTGCCGGCGGTGCGTGTGATCCGGGCCTGGCCTGCACGGCGGCCGGGATCTGCGAGATGCGACCGGCCTCCATGGCGGCAGCAGGGCTTTCGGCCGAGTGGCTCGTCGGCCGTCACGCGTCCGTCGGGATCACGGTGCGCTACTACGCGTTCGTCACCAACCTCCAGGCCTTCCCCGTGTACCTGGTGGCGGCCGCTCGATGGGGGATCCGCTTCTGATGGTACGTACCGCGGCAGACGAGGTACTTGCCCGCCCCTGCGCCCCGTCGCAGGCTTCGCCCATGCCACGATGGCGGCACGCCATGGTCCATGCGGCGCTGCTCGTCGCGTGTGGCGCCCCGTCCCCTCGAACCGGCCCGGGTGACGGCGAAGCGCCCGTGCGCGAGCACCCGGCGGCCGCGGCCCCCGAAACGGCCCGCAGCGACGGCAGGGCCCCACCGTCCGTCGAAGGACACGACCTCGCCCTGCCCTCGGACTCCGGACGTGCACCCGCCGCAGCGCCCGGCCTCGACGGGTCGTCGTGGCTTTCCTGGCTCGAGGCCGAAGACGAAGCAGGCCGCGCATTCATGGTCGCCCGCCTCGGCCCCGACGGCGTCGACGCCCCTACGGAGATCGTCGCCGGCCCCCACCTACTCGCCAACTGGGCCGACGTGCCCAAGGTCCACGTGCTGCCCTCGGGCCGCCGCGTGGCCGCCTGGCTCGTGCGTCCCTACGAACTTCGCGTGGCGTTCGAACGAAAGGAGGGCGGATTCTCCGCCCCCGTGGTCCCCCACCGCGGCTCGGCGCGGGAGTTCGGTTTTCCGGCGTTCTTCGACGCGTCGGGTCCGGGCGAGGACGACGAAGCCGTCGGCCTTGCGTGGATCCAAGACGGCAGCGTGCGCGCCACGTTGGTGCGGCCGGACGGCGCCGATCCCCCCGTGGTCCTCGACGACCGGACCTGCGAGTGCTGCCGCGTGGCGGCCTTGCGCATGGCGGATACCGTCTTCGTCGCCTACCGCGACCGTAGCCCCGACGAGGTGCGCGACATCTCGCTCGTCCGGCTCGCACCGACCGTCCCCTTCGGCGTCCGTCCTCCGACGACGCCCGCCCCCGTCGGCTGGCGGATCGCGGGGTGCCCCGTCAACGGTCCCGCCCTCGCCGCAACGGGAAGCGCCCTCGCCCTCGCCCGCTTCGATGGCGCGCGCGGGGGTCGGGTCGAGGTCCTCTTCGGCGAAGCGGGCGCGCGGTCGTTCGGCCACCCTAGGACGGTGGACGCGGGCCACAGCCTCGGACGGGCAGCGCTTGCCGTCGGCGATCCCGACGAGGTCGTCGTCGCTTGGTTGTCCGCGGTGCCCGCCGAGCCCGGCCGGGCCCGGATCTTGGTGCGGCGCGTGCACCGAACCCGCGGCCTCGGCCCCGTACGGCAGGTGGCCACCACGACCGCCGGCCGGGACGCCGGCTTCCCGGTCCTGGCCCGGACGGGCGCCGACTTCGTCGTCGTCTGGACCGAACCCGACGCCGAAGGTCGGCTTCACCTGGCCGCCCGCCGGTTCCCCGCGTCGTCGCTCCCCGCCCCCGCATAGTCGCCATGGCCCCCATCGTCCGCTTCCTCCTTTCGTTCTTCCTCGCCTCGACCGCCGCGGCCTGCACCGGCAAGCAGGCTGCCGAAGGCACCGGCGGCGACACGGCCGAGTTTCCGCCGATCTACGGCAAGACCCTCGATGGCGAGTACCTCCACATCCGCGACCTCGAAGCCCGTGCCGTCCTGGTCAACGTGTGGGCCACCTGGTGCGCCCCCTGCCGGAAGGAGCTTCCCACCCTCGAGAAGATCCACCGCACGTACCGGGATCGGGGGCTTGCCGTGCTGGGCGTCTCGGTCGACGGCGCAGGCGACCGCGGCGCCGTCGCGTCGATGGTGAAGTCGTTCGGCCTGACCTATCCCATCGTGCTCGATCCGTCCGCAAAGGTGACCACCGTGCTGGGGGTCTCGGGCTATCCGGCGTCGTTCCTCTTCGACGGCCAGGGCAGGCAACTGTGGCGACGCGACGGCATGATCTTCGAGGAGGACGCCGAGCTCGCGAGCCAACTCGCCGCCGCCCTCGGACCGGCGGCCCCCTGATCGTCCTTCGCGTTCGACCCACGGGGAGACGGCGCGTCCGCCCCCAAAGGCTCCCGTCGGCACGTGGCGGCGCAAGGACCGACCACGCGTACGACGGACGCTCGTCCGCCGGGTCCCGCCCCCGTTCATCCGCGAAGGAGTGCCGGGTAGCCATCGGCATGGTCGGCCTCCACGACCGCACGTCCAAGGGCTTCGGCCACTTCGGAGGCCACGACCCCGGGCGCGCCGCCGCCGTGCTCACGACGGGCGATCTCGCCGGCCCGGGCATGGAGGTGCACGGCACAGGTGGCGGCGTCGCTCGGGGCGAGCCCACGGGCGAGCAACGCCCCCGCGATCCCCGCGAGCACGTCGCCGGTCCCGGCCGTCGCCAGCACCGCGGTGCCCTCCGTCGCGATCCGCACGTTCCCGTCCGGATCGGCGACGACGGTTCCCGCGCCCTTGAGGACCGTGACGGCCGAGGTGGCGCGCGAGATCCTTCGCGCCGCCTCGATCCGGTCGGCCTGCACGTCGGCGACCGCAACCGGCGCACCACCTAGACGCGCCAGCAGGCGCGCGGCCTCGCCGGGATGGGGCGTCACGATGCGGGGGCCCGCCGCCTCGACGTGCGCGATGGCCTCGAGCGCTCCGGCGTCGAACACCGCAGCCCCGGAGAACTCGGTCCAGAACGCGCGCGCCACCTCGGCGGCATCGGGATCGGTCAGCCCGGGCCCGACGACGGCGACCCAACGGGGATCCCAGGCCCCGGGATCGGTCCGGGCGTCGACCATCAACTCGGCATGGTGCGCGACGGCGAGCTCACGGACTTCGGCCCGCGCACTGGCCACGGTGACGAGTCCGGCTCCGGCGACCAGGGCACCGAACGCGGCCAAGGTCGCCGCACCGGGCGTGGTGGCGCCGCCGCCCACGACCACGACGCGACCGCGCGCCCCCTTGTGGGGCCCGGACGGCAGGGCCGCGACCGAGGCGGCCACCTGCTCGGGGTCGACCAGACGTACCGTGGGTCGCCAGGACGGATCGGGCACGAGCCCGATGTCGGCCACGACCACCCGGCCGGCGTGGGACCTGCCGGGCGTTGCGTGCAGCCCCGGCTTGCTGCGACCGAAGGTCACGGTCACCTCGGCCCGAGCGGCGCCTTCGTGGACGGCTCCCGAATCCGGGTCGACCCCCGAGGGAAGATCGACCGCCACGACCGGGCCGTTGCGCGTCGCCAACTCGCGCAGGCGGGCTGCCACCTTTCCGCGCGGTGCCCCCCGGCTCCCGGTACCGAGCAATCCGTCGATCCACAGGCACGGCCCTTCGGGAAGCGGCGCGTCCGCATCGAACACCTCGACGCCGCAGGCCCGCGCCCACGCCACCTGCCGGGCGAGGGCCCCGCGGTGCGCAGGGCCGGAGAGCCAAACGGCCGCGTCGATCCCCCACCCGTGGAGGATCCGTGCGCATGCCACCGCATCGCCGCCGTTGTTGCCCGGGCCCGCGAGGGCGCACACGCGCCCCGGCGTTTCCGCGAGGAGGTCCATGGCCTGCCGGGCCACGCAGAGCGCGGCCCGCTCCATGAGCACCTCCGACGCGATCCCCAGGTCGTCCATCGTGTAGCGATCGGCCGCAGCCGCGTCGGCCGCCGTCCATAGTTCCGCTGGCGCATGGAAGGACGTCACCGGCATGCCGAAGGGTACCTTCGCCCGGCCGACGCGACGAGGCGTCGTGGCGACACCGGCCGAGGCGCGGCCAACGCGATCCGCGCGAGGATCGTCCCCCTCGGGCCCGGCGGCAGGTCGCCTCCTCGCCGTCCGCAGTCTCGTGGGCGCAGAACCCACGCGTTCGTCCAAGTGATACCCTGCGGCCCCATGGGCTCGTCCCTGCCCCCCTGCCCCCACTGCGGGGAGACCCACCCCGAGGACGTCCTCAAGTGCCCCAAGACCGACGCCCTCCTCGACCTCGAGGGGCGGCGCCTTGCGGCCAAGTTCCGGCTCGTGGCGCGGCTCGGGACCGGGGGCATGGCCGAGGTGTGGCTCGCCCGCAACGAGTTGGTGGACAAGGACGTCGCCATCAAGCTCATTCGCCCGGACATCGCCAAGGACGAGGAGATGTTGGCCCGGTTTCGCAACGAGGCCAAGGCGGCCGGGCGAATCGGCAATCCCCACATCTGCGAGATCCTCGACCTCGGTCAAAGCGCCATCGGCCCCTTCATCGTGATGGAGTTGCTCGTGGGCGAGAGCCTCGCGTCGGTCCTGGCGGGCGGCGCCACGTTGGCCCCGGACGTCGCCGCAGCCATCGCACGGCAGGCCCTCGAAGGTCTCGAAGCGGCCCATCGCGCCGGGATCGTCCACCGCGACCTGAAACCCGAGAACCTCTTCCTCCACGCCCCAGAGGGCTCGCCACCCATGGTCAAGATCATGGACTTCGGGGTGTCCAAGTTCCTCGACGGCACGGGGGAGGCCGAGACGGCCCACGGCATCTTGCTGGGAACGCCGCAGTACATGGCACCGGAGCAGGTTCGCGGGGCACGCAATGTCGATCCGCGCACGGACGTCTGGGCCATGGGCGCCATCCTCTATCGCGCACTCGCCGGCAGGGATGCCTTCAAGGGCGAGACCATGGCCGCAAGCCTCCTCAAGATCGCGAGCGAGGCGCCCCCGCCCCTGGCCGACCTCGCGCCGGAGGCACCTGCAGGGTTGGTGCGCATCGTTCAACGCTGTCTCGAGCGCGACCCCAAGGCGCGCTATCCCTCCGCGGAAGCGCTACGCAAGGCGCTCGAACCCTTCGCCCGGCCGGGCCCTTTGCCCACGGGCCTCGCCCAAGGCAATCAGCCCCCGGAGGCGGCCCCCACCGTGGCCCAAAGCGAGATCCAACCCACGGTGCCTCGGCCCGCCGAGGCGGTGTCCCCCCCTTCGGCCCAAGGGGGGCGAAGGTGGCTCGCCGGTGCGTTCGCGGGTCTCGTGGCGCTCGGCGCAGCCGCGTGGATCTACTGGGGAGCGACGGGGCGCTCGTCGGGCGAGGCGCAGGCCCAGGCGACCTCCCCGGAGACGAAGGCCGGCCAGGCCGAGGAGACCGAGACCGCGGCATCCGTGCCGACACGGGTCGAGCCGCGCCGCAAGAAGTCGGCCGGTCCCCGTCTCGCCGAGGAGTTGCCCGCGCCGAGCGCGGTCGCGGCCACCGGGGGGCGCGAGCTTCCGGACGTCGTCGAAGCCTCGACCGGGACCGCACCTTCGGATACCGGAACCGCACCTTCGGAGGCTTCGGGCGGTGCGGCCCCGTCGGCCGGCACCGGCGGGCAGCCCGGCTCGCCCGTCGATGGCGGTGACGATCCGGTGCACGACGAACGCCCGAGCCCTGCACCTGCGCCCTCGGCCCCGAGCCCCCCACCGGCGGGGACGGTGCGCATCGGCGACTACCTCGTCCCCGCCGAGCGGCCCGGCCGCATGACCCACGCCGAGGCCCGGGCCCACTGCCGCGCCCTCGACGAGCGCCGACACCTCGGCTTGTCGGGTTGGCGCCTTCTGCCCCTTTCGGCGGTGCCCGCGATCCCCGACGCCAAGGGGCTGCCGACGGGGCGCTTTTGGACCGCGGCGAACTGGAAGGGCAAGGGCAAGGTCGTGTCCCTGCCGAGCGGCCGGACCGACTCGGCGTCGGTGAGCCGCAAGTTTCGGCCGCTCTGCGCGGTCAAGCGGCCCTAGGGAGCCGTGCTCCGCGGGTCCGGGTCGTCGAGCGGAGCGCCTGCGCCTCCGGCCACCGCGACGGCGACCGCCGCGGCCACGTCGTCGGCGTGGGTCAGGCTGACGAGCACCCGGTCGACACCGCATGACGAAGCCGCCCGAAGCGCCACGCCGTGGAGACGCACCGCCGGGCCGCGACGACCCGCGACGGCCGCGACGATCTCCACGTCGTGCCAACCGATGCCGGCAGGAGCCCCGAGGGCCTTGCTGACGGCCTCCTTGGCGGCGAAGCGGGCCGCGAACGACTCGGGCGCCCGACCGCCCCGGGCGCGCCCGTAGGCGATCTCCTCCGGCAGGAAGATCCGACGAAGGAAGCGTTCACCATGGCGCTCGATGGCCCGCGCCATGCGATCCACCGGACAGACGTCGAGTCCCACGCCGACGACGGACGTCATGGCCCCTCGACGAGATCGAGGTCCGCGGCCACGGCCTCCTCGAGCCTGGCCAGGGCCCCGGGCAGGACCTCGGGGTCGCGAGCCTCCACCATCAAGCGGATCTTGGGTTCCGTACCCGAGTAGCGCACGAGCACCCGCCCCTGTCCCATGAATTCGCGTTCGAGCTCCGCAAGCACCCGTTGCAAGGTGGCGAGCTGCTCGATGGGCGGTTTGGCTCGTACCTTCAGGCTGACGGTCCGCTGGGGGAACGGCTCGAACGGCGCGACGAGTTCGGACAGGGGGCGTCCCATGCGGCGCATCACCGCCAGTACGTGGAGGGCCGCCACCAGCCCGTCGCCCGTGGTGCTGTGCCGCAGGAAGACGAGGTGCCCCGACTGTTCTCCGCCGAGCACGTGCCCGCCACGGCGCATGGCGTCCACCACGTAGCGATCCCCCACCGGCGTCCGCAACAGCGACACGCCCACCTCCTCGAGCGAACGCTCGAGGCCCATGTTGGACATGACGGTCCCGACCACGGTGCGCGACGGCAGCTCCCCGCGCGTCACCAGATCCCGCGCGCACAGGGCCAAGATGGCATCCCCGTCCACGAGACGGCCCTTCTCGTCGCAGAAGATGGCCCGGTCCCCGTCGCCGTCGAGGGCGATCCCGATGTCGGCCCCCACCTCCCGCACCTTGGCCTGCATGGCCGCGGGCGCGAGTGCGCCGCAGCCGTCGTTGATGTTGACCCCGTTGGGGGCCACGCCGAGGGGCGTGACGTCCGCTCCGAGTTCGGCGAAGACGAGCGGCCCTACGAAGTAGCCCGCTCCGTTGGCGCAATCGACCACCACCTTCGTCCCCTCGAGGTCGAGTTCGTCCGGGAACGCCAACTTGACGTGGGCGATGTAGCGCCCCCGGGCGTCTTCGATGCGCTTGGCCCGCCCCACGTCGGCCCCCTCCGCGCGGCGTTCGTCGAGTTCGTCGCTCGCCATCAACCGTTCGAGGCGCCGTTCCGTCTCGTCTGGGAGCTTGAAGCCATCCTCGGCGAAGAGCTTGATGCCGTTGTCCGAGAATGGATTGTGGCTGGCGGAGATCACCACCCCCGCGTCGGCCCGCATGCTGTGGGTGACGTGGGCGATGCCCGGCGTGGGCAGGGGTCCGACGAGGAAGACGTCGGCGCCCATGGCGCAAAGCCCGGCCGTGACGGCCATCTCGAACATGTAGCTCGAGCGCCGCGTGTCCTTGCCGACGATGACCTTGCCGTGACGGCCGAAGTGGTGGGCCACGGCGAGTCCCACGCGCAGGGCCGTCTCGGGGGTCATGGGTGCCACGTTGGCGCGCCCCCGGATCCCGTCGGTACCGAAGAGTCGTCGCGATTCGGACATGGTCCGGGTGGTTCTACCCTCCGTCCGCCCCGGCGTCACGCGCCGTCGGACGGGAGGACGTGTCGGCCCGCGGCTTTCCGGAGAGCACCCGGACGGCGTCGACGCGAAGGGCACGGCGCACCTCGGGCGGGGCCTCGTCGGTCACGCGCACCCGCGGGTGGCCGTCTCCGTCGGCCGACGGCTCCACCACCAGCAACGCCTCGAGGTCGTCCACGGCCTCGAAGGCGCGGGGCGGACCGACCACGGTGACCTCGAGTTCGCCGCGGCCGTCGAAGTTTGGGATCCGCACCGTTCGCCGGATCGCGGAGGGGGCGATCCGGACGGAGACGCGCACCACCGGAACGCCCCCCGGACGCGACGAGAGGAACTCGACGTCGGCCGGTGGCGGGGCAAGGCCGACCTCCGCGATCAGGTCGTGCCGAGCCCCCGACACGTCGACCGGCTCGGTCCACAGGTGCTCGATGCCCTCGAGCTCGGACACCGGACCGCGAACGAACCACTCGTCGGGGCTGGCACGGGCCCCCACCACGCGGTAGCCCGCAGCGGGCACCCCGACGATCCGCGCTTCGATGGGGATGGGTACCTCCGCGACGGGCTCGAAGCGAACGTCCACGCGCCGATGGCGGAGCCGCTCCACCCGGACGCCCGCCGGCAGGACCAGCCCGCGGGGATCGAGGACGAGCGGTCCTTCCGCCAAATCCGACAACCGCACCCGCAAGGGCGGCAGCCGCTCCGATTCGAGGCGAGCGAGGGTGCCCCACGGACCGCGCAGCACGGCCTCGACGTGCTCGGGCAGCGCAGATCGAACGACACGGGTCGGGTCGGGAACGTACTGCACCGGGATCTCGACGACCTTCACGACCTCGTTGCGGACCGCCACGAAGAGGCCGAGCGCGACGAGGAGGGCCAGGAGCTTGGTCGCGAGATCGTCCACGAAGATCCAGCGAACGACGCGAGCGACGCGCCGTCCCATGCTCGGGCGCTCCGTCACGGCCTACCTCCGGCGGCGGCGGCGTCGGTGGAGCGCGCGCCCTCCGATTCGCTGCCCCGGCGCGCCCCCACGAACGCGTCGAGCCGATCCTGCAGCTCGCCCAGGGTCAAGGGGGCCGAGATCTCGCCACGGTACGCGACGCGGATCTCCCCTCGCTCCTCGCTGACCACGATCACCAGGGCGTCGGAGTCCTCGGAAAGGCCGATCGCGCCCCGGTGCCGTGTGCCGAAGCGCGGGTCGAGATCCGTGCGGACGGTCAGGGGACAGACGAGGCCGGCCCGCACGATCCGATCCCCGTCGATGACGATGGCGCCGTCGTGGGCGAGATTGGCGGGATGGGGGACCGCCAGCGCCACGAGCAGGTCGGCCCGCACCGGAGCATCCACCGCCCGCCCCGGATCGCTGGCCACCTCGGCCAAATCCATCCGCCCCTGGAGGGCGATCATGGTGCCGACGCCTCCGCGAACGATCCGATCCACCGCCGTGACGATCTCCTGCACCGTCGATCGGTGACCGGCGACTGCACGGTGGGGCATGAGGCGCTGCCCGAAGAGCAACAATCCGCGCCGAAGCTCCTGCCGGAAGACGACGATGAGGATCAGGATGAACGAATCGAAGAAGTACCGCAGAACCGTCGCGGTCGCGATGAGGTCGAGCCAACGAACGAGCCCGGCAAGGGCACCGATGACGAGTAGGGCCAGCGCCACGGGCACGGCCCGGGTGCGCCGAACCACGCGCAGTGCCCCGTAGGCCATGACATAGAGCAGCACGAAGTCCAGAACGTCCCGCCACGAAAGGGCGGTCAAGAGGTCGCCGATCTTCATGGGCTGCCACCATCCACGGTCGACGGGGCATGCCGCACGTACGCCGCCGCCGCCTTCTCGGCCACGGTGAGGGCGGCACGCGTCTCGGCGACGTCGTGGACCCGCACGATTCGGGCACCCGCCCCCACGGCCAGGACCGCCGCGGTCACGCTCGGTACGAGGCGCTCGCCGACGTCGCGACCGGTCATGGCGCCGAGGAACCGCTTGCGACTCGCCCCCACGAGCACCGGGCAGCCGCATGCCGCCTCGAGGTCGCCCGCCGCCACGAGCAGCGCCGCGCTCTGTTCGGCCGTCTTCCCGAATCCAATCCCGGGATCGACCACGATGGACGCAGATGAAACCCCCGCCGCACGAGCCCGCTCGACCGCACCGGCGAGTTCCGTGGCCACCTCCTCGATCAGCCGCTCGAACGCGATGTTCTCCTGCATGGTGCGGGGCTCGCCGCGCAGGTGGGACACCACGAGACCGGCGCCCGCGTCCGCGCACACCCCCGCCATGGCCCCGTCCGCAAGGCAACTGATGTCGTTGACCAGGGCCGCGCCGGCTTCGAGGGCGCGCCGCGCGGTCTCGGCGTGGCGGGTGTCGATGCTGATGGGGACGGGCACCTCGGCCGCAAGCGCCTCCACCACGGGCAACACGCGAGCACATTCCCGTTCGACCGGCACGGGCTCGGCACCGGGGCGGGTGGACTCGCCGCCCACGTCCAGGAGATCGGCACCCTCGGAGACCAGCGCCTTCGCCTTGCGTACGGCGACGGCCACGTTGGGGCGATCCGTCCCCGGCGCGAGCAGCTTGCCGCCGTCGAAGAAGCTGTCCGGCGTGATGTTGAGGATCCCCATGATGCGCGGCCGCGAGAGATCGATGGACGTGCCGCGCGCCTCGAGCAGAAGGCCCGTTCGCGGCAGGAACCCTCGAAGCGACGGAAGGCAGGTCACGGGCGACATGCTACCAGCCACGGCGCGCCCACCGCGGCCTCGCCCGGCGGGCTCCGGCCCCGCCCGTCACCGGCCGCGGGTCGGCGCGAAGCGCTTGGCGTCGATCCCGTAGCGGCGCAGCAATTTGTGCAGGTACTTGCGGTCCATGTCCGCATCCCGCGCCGCCCGCGAGATGTTGCCCTCCGCCCGCTGCAACAACCACCGCAGGTAGGCCTCCTCGAAGCGTTCGATGGCCCGCTCCTTCTGCTCCCGAAACGTCAACGTGGGATCGAAGAGCAGACCGCCGTCGGGGGGGCTCGGAGGATCCGCAGAGCCCGTGACGAGATCGACCATCCCGTCGGGGGACACATAGGCGCTGCGCTCGACGACGTTGCGCAGCTCCCGAACGTTTCCGGGCCAGTCGTAGCCGAGCAGCCGCGCCAGGGCCTCCGGTCCGGGGGGACGCCACATGCCCGGCGGCAGCTTGCGCGAGAAGGCCTCGATGAGCAGGGGAATGTCGTCCCGGCGCTCCCGCAGCGGCGGGATCACCACGTCGACGACCGCCAACCGGAAGTAGAGGTCCTCGCGAAACTCCCCGGCTGCGACCATCGCCTTGAGATTGCGATGGGTCGCGGCCACCACGCGCACGTCCACCTCGACGTTCTCGGTGCCGCCCACCCGGCGGAACCGGCGGCTTTCGAGCACGCGCAGCAACTTGGGCTGGAGTTCGGCCGGCAACTCCCCGATCTCGTCCAGGAAGAGCGTGCCGCCGTGGGCCAGTTCGAAGGCGCCGCGATGCCGGGCATGGGCCCCCGTGAAGGCCCCCTTCTCGTGGCCGAAGAGCTCGGACTCGATGAGGGTCGGTGCGACCGCGCCGCAATCGAACACGATGAAGGGTCCCTCGGCACGGCCCGACGCCTCGTGGATCGCACGCGCCACCAGGTCCTTGCCCACGCCCGTCTCCCCTTCGAGCAGCACGGTCACGTCCGTCGGAGCGATGCGTTCGAGCAGGCCGAAGATGCGTCGCATGGCGAGGCTGCGACCGAGCACCGGACCGAACGCCTCGTGCTCGCTCGGCAGGATCTCGGCACGGGCCTGCTGGGGGACGAATCGGAGGTCGACCTTGCCGAGTCGAACGACGCTGCCGGGGGTCAGGTACGCATCGGTGACACGCGCACCGTCGACGAAGGTCCCGTTCGTCGATTCCTGGTCGAGGATTCGGTAGGTGTCCCCCTCTCGTCGAACGATGGCATGGACGCGGCTGACCGAGGCGTCGGGCAGGACCACGTCGCACTTGCGCGACTTGCCGATGCGCACCTCGTCGCTCAATACGTCGAACTCGCGGCCCCGCTGTTCACCGGTCAGCACGACGAGCCGGTACCCCTTGTGGCGCACGTCGATCCCGTCGTCGGCCACCACCGTGGACTGGGTATGCGGTCGGCCAGCGGCTTCGCTCATGGCCCCAACGCTACCAAGGACCGACCGCCCGCGACGAGGGTCGTGTCCGGCCGTGGTGTTCGCCCCCCACTTGGGCCGTTGCGTGGGGGCATCGCCCCCCACCGGTCGCCCTTCACCGCTTTCGCGCCGTTGACTGCGCAAGGTGCTGCTCGGTACGCTCTCGGTTGCGCGGACCGTGCGTCGCCGGAACTCCACAAACCGCCCTTCCCCGGCGTTGCACACGCTCGCCGCCTGCACCGCCGCAGTCGTCCTGGCACTTCCGGTTCCGGCCGGTGCGGCGTGCGAAGGCAACGAACCCGAGGCCACCGACGGCCCCGTTGCGGGCGCCGCCTCCGAGGGCGCCTCGCCCGCAAAGGGCGCGACGACCACGGAACGGTCCGGTCAGGCGCCCCCGTCGGCCGCAGAGACCCTCGGACGGATCCCCGGCCAGGTCAGATGTCTCGATGCAGCCGTGCTCGACGAGGTTGGTGCCGCGCGGCGCCGCAAGGGCGTGCAGAAGCGCCCGTTTCGCAAGCGCCTGCGCGCCACCGTCGAGATCGCCGGCGGTGCGTACGCCGGTGACCTGTCGGACACCCAATGGCAGACGGGCGGCCGCCTTGCCTTCTGGGTGACCGAGACGTTCGGATTCGACGTGGCCTATCGGCTCACCCCCATGACCCTGCGCCTCGAACGCAGCGCGACGGCCTTCACCGGAGCCGACCGCTATCCCGACGGGGTGCGGGAGAACCTGGCCCACACGATCCTCGGCCACCTCGCCTGGGCGCCGTTCCACACCAAGCTACGGGCGGGCCGCGAGCGGGTGGTCCACGGCGACTTCATCCTCTACGCCGGGGCCGGTCCGACCCTCCACGACTCGCGCCGCGGGCTCGGCGTCGAGTTCGGGAGCGCCTTCGCCCTCTACCCGGTGCGGTGGCTGTCCGTTCGCCTCGACCTGGCCGATCACGTCCTGGCCCAGGAGATCCTGGGCAGCCGCCGTCTTTCCAACAGCCTCGTCTTCTCCCTCGGTCTCGGGATCTGGATCCCGTTTCGTTGACCATGTTCGCCGCCTTCCACGCCAGCCTCTTGCTCGCCGCCGTCTCCGCCGAGGCGCGCGTGGATGCCTGCGCCGCCGACACGGCCGAACCGGCGACGCCGACCGCCCGGACGGCCGAGCGCCGCGCCGACGCGGCCGCATCGACCAAGACGAAGGGCGCCGGCGACGGGCCGGGGGCAGGCGGCAAGTGCGTCGACACGGTCGCCGCCGAGACGCTGCTCGCCAAGCGCAAGATGCGGCTTACGACCGACCGACTCTTCGTCAAGAACCTGCGCCACGAACTGGCCGTCTTCGGCGGCTACTACGTGGCGGACCTCTTCGACGGGACCTTCAGCCTGGGCGGAAGCTATACGTTCTTCATGTCGGAGAACTTCGGCACCGAGTTGTCGGTCTCCTGGTCCCGCCTGCGCACGAGTACGGCCGACGTCATCGAAAAGGCCAACAACTTCGACCTCGACCTCGAGGGTCGGCGCGACATCGTCCGTGTGTTCGGCACCCTGGTCTACTCACCGCTCTACGGGAAGGTGCGGCTCTTCGCCAAGCCCATCGTCCGTTACGACTTCTATCTGGCCGCTGGCCCCGGCGTCGTGGTGGACCCGGTGAGTTTCGGGGCCGCCGGCAACTTTGGCGTCGGGGTGCGGATCTTCCTCCACCAGGCGGTCACCTTGCGCTTCGACCTGAGAGACTACCTCTTCCGCCAGGAGATCCTCTCCGAGTCCTACCTCGTCAACGATCTGGCGTTCACGGCCGGGATCGGTGTCCTCCTTCCGCTGCACAACTAGAGCCGACCATGGATCCTACCGCATACGTCCGCCGCATCCTCCTCGCGATCACGTGTACGGCCTTCGTATACGGAACGCCCGAGGGGGTGCACGCGGCGGAGTCGGCGGCCGCGGCGGCCCCCCGCAAGCACGGACGCAAGGCGCGCTCCGCCTCGAAGGAGGCGGCCCCCCCGGCGTCCGGCGCCGGCGGCGCCCCACGGGGCTCCGCGGCCGAACCCGAGGCGACCGCCGACACGACGCCGTCTTCGGCGGACGCCGGCGGCGACGCACCGGTGAAGCCCGAGGACGCGACGCCGAAGGATGCCTCGCCCCCCGTCGGCGGCCCGGGCACCGGCGAGGGCCCCGCATCCGGAACGGCCCCTCCGCCCGAAGGCACCGCGAACGAAGGCGGCACCGCGGGCGAAGGCGGCCGCGAGCGGGCCTCGGGCATCGATCCGGCCCTCGCCCGCGAGCTGACCGCCGAGAGCGAGGCCCTGCGCGACGAGATCTTCCGCAGCCGCGCCCGGATCGCCGCGGCCGTGGGCCACCTCGAACCGGCCAAGGTCGATCTCCAACTACGGACGAACCTGCCACGGTTCTACACGGTCGAGAACCTGGTCCTCACCCTCGACGGCGCCCCCATCTACGTGCGCGACCAGGGACTCGATGCGACCGGCGATCCCCTGACGTCGTTTCGCGCCTCCCCTGGCGTCCATCGGCTCGGCGTCGCGATGGATCTCACTGCCCGGCGCAACCCCGAGTACCGCATGTCGATCGCCCACACCGTGACGTTCGAGATCCGGCCGGAGCGCGACGCCCGGGTGCGGCTCGTGTTGCGTGAACTCGGCAACCTGTGGCGCCTCGGAGACCGCGGCCGGGGGACCTCCCGCCTGCTCGCCCTCGTTCGGGTACGCAGCCTGCGACGCAAGGGCCCGGGCCGGACGCGCGGGAGGACCGCCACCGAGAAGGCCGCACCCACCACCGGCACCGGCAAACGGGGTACCGCGAAAGGAGCCGCGAAGACGCCATGACCGCCTGGTGTGCCCTGGCGTTCGTCCTGCTGTCGACGGGCCCCGCTCCCACCGCGCCGAAGGCCTCGCCGCAGGCCCCCGGCGCGGAGGCGACGCGCGCCGATCGCCTGGCCGATCCCACCCTCGAGCGCTTGCTGCTGCTGCTCGAGACGCGAGGCTTCGCGGATGCGCGCAAGGCGGACCAGGCGGAACTCGAGGCCCTGCTCGCCGCCGCCCAGGAGCGCTACGTCCGCGGCGACGACTTCGGCAGCGCGGCCCTGCTCTACGAGGCCCTCGGCGCTCCTCGCTTCGCGCACCTGCGCCCCATGCCGACCTTCGCCGCGGTGGAGTACCACCTCGGCGTCGCCCTCCAGAGCTACGGTGCGCGGCGCATGGCGGCGGCCGCGTTCGATGCCGTGCTCCTGCGCGGGCACGACGGCGCCTACTTCGGCCCCGCCCTGCGCCGGCGCGTGGACGTGGAACTCGCCCGGCGCGACTACGCGGCGGGCGTGGCAGCCATCGAGGACGTATTGCGTCGCGCGGGGGCGCTCGACGACCTCGCGCCCCACGAGGTCGACGAACTCGACTACCTGCGCGGCCGGGCCCGCCTTGCCGCCGGAGACCGCAAGGGCGCCATCGAGGCCCTGTCGTCCGTCGGTCCCACGAGCCGGTTCCGGACGGCCGCCACCTATCTCACGGGCGTCGTCCATGCCCTCGAGCGCCGCTTCGACGACGCCGAAGCGGCTTTCTGCCGCGTCGTCGCCACGGACGAGCACGACCCGAAGGCCCTGCTCATCGACCGCCGCTATTTCCCCGTGCGGGATCTCGCCCAGCTCGGCCTCGGCCGCATCGCCCACGAGCGACGGCGTCACCTCGTCGCCTTCTATCACTACGTCCAGGTTCCAGACGATTCGGACTATATTGCCGACGCCCTGTTCGAGTCGGCCTGGACCCTGGCCGAGCGGGGCGAGTATCGCCTCGCTCGCGGCACCATCGAGGAGTTGCGCCGACGTTTCCCCAAGTCCCCCCAGGCCGTCGAAGCGCGACTGCTCGAGGCCCTCATCGTCCTCCACGACTGCGATTTCCGCCGGGCCGAACAGGCCTTCACGCGCCTGGTGGACGACCTCGCGCCCGTCCTCGACCACGTCGAGACGATTCGCGAAAACCCTGCCCGTCTGCGTGCACTCCACGAGGAGTTGCGCCGCCTTCAGCGCGGGGAGCCGATCTCCCAAGGTGACCTCGACGCCCACCTCGTCCTGCTCGGGCTGCTCGAACGGGACCGGATCTACGTCCGGCTGGCCGACGAAGCCGACGCCGTCGCCCGGGAGGCGGAGTTCCTCGGGCGCGTGGACCGGCTCGCAGAGCGGGCCCTCGCCCGGCTGGGCGAAGGCGACGTGGCCGCGGCCTTCGATCCCCAGGTGGCCGTGGCGGATGCGGCGGAACGGGCGCGGAATCTCGAGCGCGCCATCGCGGAGATGACGTCGCAGCTTCGCCGCGCCGAGGCCCTCGGTGCCGACGCCGACCTGGTGGCCGCAGAACGCGAGCGCATCGCGGCCCTGCGCCGGCGAGCCAAGGCCCTGCGCACCCGTGCCGTGCGGGCCCTCCTCGAGGGCGCCCCCGTGGGCAGCGCCCAGGCGGAGGACGTCCGGCGCATGCTCGAGGACGAACGGCGCCGCCTCGCCCGATTGCGGGCCGAGGCCTTCGACGCGGCCGAACGCCTCGATGCCGCCGCCGTCACCGCCCTCGGCGAGCGCCTCGGCCGGGTCCGGAAACGCATCGACGACCTGCTCGGAGAGGCGCGAATGGGACGCATCGATGCGGTCCTCGGCGCCAAGAAGAAGCTCGAGATCGAGGTGCAGGATCTGGCGGCGGGCCGATTCCCGCCCGAGCTGTTCGGCACCCTGGAGCTTACGGGACTGCTCGGTGAGGACGAGGAGTACTGGCCCTACGAAGGCGAGTACTGGGCCGACGAGTACGAGGCGGAACGATGATGCGGCTGTGGATGGGCTCCCACGTGCGTCCGAGCGGCCGGGGGCCGGCCGTCGCAGCGCCCCTTGCAGGCCTGCTCGCGGCACTCGTTCCGACGAACGGCCGTGCCGCCCCCGAAGCTGGCACGCCTGCCGCGACCGCCCCCGAGCCTTCCGCCGGGGAAGAGGCCGGCGCCGATGGGGACGGGAAGCCGGCCAAGGATGCGGCCGGCGCGGACGCCGATCCCGAAGCGGTCTCGACGGACGAGACCGCGACGGGCACCGAGACCCCGGAGACCACGGAGAAGCTGCCCCCCCGAACGAAGTACGGCCTGCGCATCGAAATCGCGATCCAACAGCGAGAGGCGGCCATCGCGGCCGACCGGACGCGGGCCATCGCCATGCTCGAGGAGTTCTTGGCCAAGCACCCGGGGTCCCGGGCGATGCCCGAGGCCCTGTTCCGCCTGGCCTCCCTGTACTGGGAGCGCAGCCAGGACCGCTTCCTGCGCGCCATGGAACGGTGGGCGGCGAAGGTGGAAGCCTGCAAGGCGGATCCCGAGTCGTGTCCGGAGGGACCGCCGCCCGAACCCACCCTCGATCTCTCCGACTCCGAGGCCCTCTACGCGCGCATGATCGCGGAGTACCCGAACTTCCGCAAGATCGACACCGTGCGGTACCTCTACGCCTTCTCCCTGCGCGAGCGAGGCAAGCTCGCCGAGGCACAGGCCCAGTTCCGCGCCATCATCCAACTTCATCCGCACTCCATCTTCGTCCCGGATGCCTGGCTCGCCATCGGCGATCATGCCTTCTACGTCGACAACGACTGGCGCGCCGCCTTGACGGCCTACGAGCACGTCTTCGACTACCCCGAGTCCGAAGCGTACGCCATGGCCCTGTTCAAGGCGGCGTGGTGCCACTGGAAGCTCGGCGAGCGCGAGCAGGCCATCGTGCGGTTCAAACAGGTGCTCGACCAGGCCGGAAGCGACGACATGGATGCCGCCGGCCGCAAGCGTCTTGCGGATCTACGGGAGGAAGCCCTCGAATACCTGGTGCAGATCATCTCCGAGGACGAGAGCCAGACCCCCAAGAGCATCTACGACTTCCTCGAGTCCATCGGGGGCGCCAAGTATTCCCGCAAGGTGCTCGTCCGGCTCGGCGAAGCCTTCGAGGCCCAGACCCGCTACGACCGGTCGGTGCCCACGTGGCGCTTCCTGATCGACCTCGACCCCGACCACCCGGCCGCAGCCGATTACATGCTGCACGTCTTCGCCGGTTACCGAGGGGCCGCCAAGCCCAAGGAGGCCCTCGACGCCCTCGCCGAACTCGAGCGCCGCTACGGCCCGAACACGCCGTGGGGCAAGCAACATCCCCGCCGCGCCCGGCTCGCCTTCGCCAAGGCCGAGGAACGCCTGTACGAATTTGCGCGCAAGCTGCACGAAAGCGCCCAGCTTCGGGAGAAGGACACGAAGACTCCGGACCGGGCCCAATACGCCCTCGCCGCGCGAGCCTACGAAGACTACATCCGCCGCCACCCGGCGTCCCAACGGGCGGTGGAGATCTCCTATCTGCTCGGCGACATCTACTTCTTCAAGCTCGACGCGCCCGAGAAGGCCGGAGACGCCTACCTGCGCGTGGGCGAGTCGGCTCCGGTGGGGCCCCTCCACCGCGACGCGCTCCTGGCCGCCATGTCGGCCTACGAGCGCGCCCTCGAGCGGGCACCGGCCGAGGCGGCGGCGCCGTCGGCACCGGCCGAAGCCGCCACCAAGCAACCTTCGGAGGCACCGAGGCCGCCGCGGGTCGGCGAAGGCACCGATGCGCCCGAATCCGAGGACGCCAAGGCCCCCAAGGCGGCCGATGCGGCCACGCCCGGCGAAACGCTGCCTGCGGCCGAGCCCGAGATCGCCCCAGCGGACCGAATCGCCGCCAAGTACGTCCACGCCATCGACCGGTTCATCGCCCTCTTCCCCGACGACGACGAGATCGGGCGCGTCCTGTACAAGCTCGGCGAGTTCTTCTACGCCCGCGGGGACTACGACCGGGCCGTGCAGCGGTTCGGCCGCGTCATCCTCGAACATCCCGACAGCGAGGAAGCGGGCGCGGCCGGGGACCGGATCCTCGAAAGCCTCGCCAAGGCCAAGGACTACGACAACATCGAACTTTGGGCCCAGAAGCTCAAGGGGGCCAAGGCCTTCGCGAGCGACGAGGAGCAAGCACGCCTCGACCGCATCATCGTCGAGAGCCTGCTCGCCCAGGGCCAGTCCCTGACCAAGCGCGGCTACTACGAGCGGGCCGCCAGCTACTTCCTGCGGGTGGCCCGCGAATATCCGCAGCATCCGTCCGCGCCGCTTGCGCTGCACAACGCGGCGGCCTCCCTCGAACGGGCCGATCGGGCCGCCACGGCCACGGAACTCTACGAAGAACTCATCGAACGCTTTCCCAAGAGCCCCTACGCCGCCGAGGCGGCCCTCGTCGTGGCCCGCGTCTTCGAGAAGATCGCCCGCTACGACCGGGCGGCCGCGCGGTACGACTTCCTCGTCGAGCACTTTCGCAAGCATCCGCAGCGCGCCGAGGCCCTGTACAACGCGGGGATCCTCTACCAGGCCCTCGGCCAGCACGACCGGGCCGTCGCGCGTTACCGCAGCTACATTCGCGAATTTCCGAACCGGGAGGATGCCCTCGACGTGGAGCTTCGCATGGCCCAGGTGCTTGCGGACGCCGGCAAACTCGCCGACGCCGACCGGGCCTTCGCCCGCTTCGTCAAGCGGCACCGCGGCCATCCACGCACCATCGAGGCCCGTGCCCGTCGCGGACGCGTCCTGCTCGCCCGCGGCAAGGACAAACTCGCCGACAAGGTGCTTTCGAAGGCCGTGGCCGACGGCCGCACGGCCACCGGCCCCATGCGCATCTTCGCGGCGGAGGCCCGCTACCTCCAAGGAGAGATCATCTATCGGCGTTTCGAGCGCACGAAGCTCGATCCCCACCCGAGGAAGCTCGGCGACAGCCTCGAACGCAAGGCCAAATTGCTCGCCCGGGCCAAGGACGTCTACCTCGACGTGCTTTCATTCAAGTCGGCGGAATGGTCCACGGCCGCCCTCTACCGCATCGGGGAATCCTACGAGAAGTTCGCGCAGAGTCTGCGTTCCTACCCCATGCCCGAGGGCCTCACCCCGGAACAGGAGGACGCCTATGCCGAGCAGCTCGACACCTTCGCCCTGGCCTTCGAGGAGCAGGCCATCGAGGCCTACAAGAGCGGCTACGCCAAGGCCCTCGAACTCGGGATCTACAATCGGCACACCCAACGGATCCGGGAGGCCCTCGGCCGCTTGAGCAAACGCGAGTTTCCGCCGATCCTCGAGATCGGCGGCGAAGTCCAACCCGCCGAGGGGTCCACCTTCGGCGGCCGCCCCGTCCGCAGTCTTTCGCGATGAATCACCGTTCCGCCCCACGCATCGGCGCCCTGGTCCTCGTGGCCGGGGTCGGCCTCGCATGTGCGTCCAAGCGGGGACCCCAGGCGGCGGCGCCCGCCGCCGAGCTGTCCCCCGAGGCGCGCACGGCCTTCGAGAAGGCGGTTGCCGCCATGGACCGCGGGGCGGAGGGCTACGGGGAAGCCGAGCGGTTGCTGCGCAAGGCCCTGGCGGCGGCCCCCGATCTCTGGCAGGCCCATGCCAACCTCGGCGTCATCTACCTTCGCATGGGGCGCCTTACGGCGGCGGCCGGCGCCCTCGAACGGGCCGTGGCGATCCACCCCGACGCAAACGCCCTCGAAGCCCTCGGCGAAGTCTACGTGCGGCAGGGCCGAGCCAAGGACGCGGTGGCCCTCTTCGAACGGGCCCTCGAGCGAAACCCGGACGACCTCGGGTTGCGCAATCGGCTGGCCGTCGCCCTGCGCCGGGCCGGCCGCCTCGACGAGGCCGAGGCCGAACTCCGCGCCATCCTCGGCCGGGACGCCGGCAACGTCGACGCCTACGCCACCCTCGCCGCCGTCTGGCTGCAACGCGGCGACCTCGACCTTGCCGAATTGCTGCTGTCACGGGGGATCGCGATGCACCCCGACGAGCCCAAGCTGCTCACGAACCTCGGCATCGTCCACCTCGAACGGGGCGACGACCAGCGCGCCTTCGAGGCGTTCGCCAAGGCTGGCGAGGTGGATCCGACCTTCCTCGTCGGCCGGCTCGACGCCGCGGCCGTGTACCTGCGGGCCGGCGACCATGCACGGGCACGCGAGCAGTACGAAGCGGTGCTCACCATCGCTCCGGGCAACGTGGACGCCAAGATCGGCCTGGGCATCGCCCTGCGCCTCGCCGGCGACGTGGACGGGGCGCGCGCCCGGTGGCAGGAGGTCCTCGACGCCGATCCCAGGTCGGCGGCGGCCCACTTCAACCTCGCGATCCTCGAGATGGACGTGGCCGAACGTCCGGCGCAGGCTCGAAAGCACCTCGAGGCCTACCTCGACATCGTGGGCAAGGACGGCCCCCGGGCGAAGGAAGCCCAGGACCGCCTCGCCCTCCTCGACGCCATGAAGGAGTGAGCCCATGCCCGCTGCCATCGTCTTCCACCTTGCCGCCGCACTCGCGCCCGCCCCCGCGCCGACGCCCGACGGGGAGGCGGCTCAGGCGTCTCCATCCGCCGCCGAGGAGGCCGCGCCGGCCGACGAAGGCGACGTCACGAAGTACCGCTTCACGGGCCTGGACATCGAAGGCGAGCTGCGAACGCCGGCGTTGCTCCAATTCCTGGCCAAGATTGCCGGGGCCTTCGAGACCCTGGGGATCCCCCACCGCAGCTTCATGCCCGAACTCGAAGCCACCCTCGAGGAGGACGTGCTCTAGTGGCGGGGACCTACCGTACGCGCATCGCCCTGGTACTCGGCGACAGCATCGTCGCCGAGCGCATGGTCGCCGACGGCGAGCGCGTGACGATCGGCGATGCGGCCGATGCCTCGTTCGTCCTCCCCACCACGGCCGCCGGATTGGCCGACCGGCTCGTCCTCCTCGAAGGCCGCAGATTGCATCTGCTCCCGGTCCTCGAGGGTCGTCTGCACCTCTCGACGGGGGCCGTGGACGTCGAGTCCCTACGCGAAGGGGGCGCGGCCGCGGTGGATCTCGAGCCCGAGGACTGGGCGGTCCTCCGGCTTTCGACCGCCCCCGGCGTCCGCCTCCTCGTGCAGCGGATCCCGGCCGAGCCCCGGCCTCGTCTGCCACCGGACCGATCGGGCGCGCCCCTGTGGACCTCGACGGCGGTGAGCGCCGCCATCTTCGCCGCGTTCATGGTCGTCGCGTTTCTCGACTACGAGCCCGACCGCCCGATGCTCGACACCCCGGCGGTGAGCGACCGCATGGCTCGAGCCCTGTTCAATCGACCGCCCCCCGAGGAGGAGGAGCCCCCCGCGGAGGTCTCCGACGAGGATCGTGAGGAGGAGAAGGCGCGCAAGCGCGCAGGCGGCGACGAGGGCAAGTTCGGCCGGCCGGACAAGCGCGGCCCGAGCAACGTCCCCCGCTCGGCCGACGAGGTGGCCGCGAACACCGGCCTCGTTCGCGAACTCAACCAACTGGCCCAGACGAACACCATGGGCGACCTGCTCGGGGTCAGCGGTCAGGTGGGACAGGCCCTTTCGGGGCTCGACGAGGGCGAACTCGTGGTGGGCGCCGGCAACTTCGGCATGTCCACCAAGGGTGGCGGCCAGGGCGGCGGCGGCGAGGGCGAGGGCGTCATCCACGGCACCGGTGACGTCGACGTGGGCGGCGCCGGCTCGACGAACCGCAAGCGATCGGTCAAGGGTACCAAGCGTCCCAAGGAGAAGAAGGTCAGCGTGCGCCCCGGCCGCGCGAAGGTGCGCGGCCAGCTCTCGAAGGCCCTCATCGACCGCGAGGTCCGCCGACACCGCGCCCAGATCGCGTTTTGCTACAACAAGCAGTTGCTCCGCTTCCCGAACCTGTCGGGTAAAGTGGTGCTCAGCTGGATCATCTCCATGGACGGATCGGTACGCAACGCTCGGGTCAAGAGTTCGTCCCTCGGAAATCGGGACGCCGAGAGCTGCATGGTCCGCGCCCTCGAGAGCTGGAAGTTCCCCAAGCCGGAAGGTGGCGTCGTTCAGGTGGACTACCCCTTCGTATTCGGCACCAAATAGGAGTCGACCATGTCGCCACGTCCCATCCCGTTCGCCTCCGTCGCCGGCCGCTTCGGCTCGACTTGCCGCCCCCCTCGTCGGCGCCGAACGTGCCGACGGGTTCCCCCAGGTACCACTGCGCCCTCGGTTGCGGTCGTCGTGCACGCCGGCCTCGTCGCATGGGGGCTTGCGATCGCGGCCTGCGCCCCGGACACCGGCTACTACGAGGGGTTCGCCCCGCTCGAGATCGAGGCTTCCGACATCGACGAGGAAACCGCCCACCCCGTGGTCGGCAACTTCGTCCAGCAAGAGTACTACCTGGACTTTCGTGCGCCGGCTCCCGACGAGTTCGCCGAACTTCGCCCGGAAGGATCGACCCCCATGGAGTGGATCCCGTGGATCCGCCGCGACGACATCGACGTGTCCGTGCAGTTTCGACTGACCAACCTGGCCGACGGGCCGATCCGAGCGTTCGTCCTGCTCGACGGTGCGACGGAGTTCTACGACTGGAACCCCGTGGCCTTCTACGGACTTGCCGGCGGCGAGGACGCGGACGAGGTACCGTTTCCGTCCCTGCTCGGGTTCACGCCCAAGATGCTCGAGGCGGGCGAGGTGTACGAGGGCGAGTACCGGGAAGACGATCTGCGCGAGGCCATGCTCGACCTCGACGTGCTCACGCGCTTTTGCGGCGGCCCCTTCGCCGTGCTCTACAACCGAAGCGAGGTGGACCCCGTGGGCATGGAGGAGGTGCCCGAGGATGCGGTCATCGCCGGCATGGGCATGATCCGAATGACCCTGGGGGCGACGGGCCCCGCCCGGCTCGAGTACGCCATCCGCGTACGTGACCGCGGGGGCCGCATCTTCGATGCGCACACCGACAACCTGCGCTACGAGTTCATGCCTGAGCCGTACCTTCCTCCGGCGGTCGCGGGCATGGCGGGCATGACCGACCCGAATGGTTGTGCGCCGACCGAGGAGGCGCCGTGACCGGCCAGCTCGCGTGGTGTGCGGCGATGCTTTCGTGGCTCGGTCCCGCCGGGGGACCAGCCGACACGGAGGACGTCGGCGTCGTCGAAGCCTCGACACCCGATCCCACGGTGTTTCCCGACCCCGACGACTTCGCCACCGGTCTTGCGGTGGAGGCCGCCGCCGGTCCCGCCGCCCCCCTCGGGGCGACGCAGCGCCTGCTCGGACCCGCCCTAGGCGCGACCGCCCGCCTCGGCTACGAGATCCGCCGTTGGGTCGCCGTACAGGTGGCCGGCCACGTCCAATCCGGCTTCTACGACGACGGTGTCATCGTCCACGAGCCGTTCCAGCAGTTCACCTACACGGCCGAGACCCGCTTCGCCGTGCCGTTTCGGCGCTTCGCCATCGGCCTACAGGGGGGCGCGGGCGTGTTCCACGTAAGCTCCAACCTGTTGCAGATCGGGGGCCTCGTCCCCGACCCGCGGCGCTACGGATTCGCGTGGGACGCCTCGCTCTTCTTCGACGTCCACACCCTGAGCAAGGGGTTCTCCCTCGGGCTGGTCACCACCTTCGTCGGAACTCCGCGGTTCCAGCAGGCGGGGACGCTCTTCGTCCAGCTCTACCTGCGGCTCGGACTCGGTGCCTCGACCGCCGAACGAAGGGCACGAAGACGAGCCAAGCAAGCACGCCCCGACGGCGACCGGCGGGCCGCGCACGTGCGGCCGGTGCCGGCTCGTCAGATGTAGAAGTCCACCACCGCAACCCCGCGGACGGACTCGTCCGGCAACGGATCGCGCTCGGGGGTCGCGGCCGGCGGCATTCGCACCGAATCGTGCAGGGGGAGTTCGAGCCGTTGCTGCACCTCGGGCCTTGGATTGCGCCTTCGGCGCACCGGCGTCCGCGTGGGGCACCCCGTCGCACGGACCTCGATGTCGCCTCCGACCCGGAGGCGTCGGGCGAGGTCGCCGTCGAAGCTCGTCGGGCGGGCAGTCACGCCCCTAGACCAAGCAAGAGTCGGGCCATTTTGGGGCGGTGGGAACCGATCGTGCATCTTGCCGGCAATTCTGCGGCGGATCGCACCGCTCCGCGAGTTTTCGTCACTTTGGGCCGCGACAGCAATGTCATGGTCGTGACACTCGGTGAGAACAATTCTCGTCACGCCGACAGCGTAAGTCGTCATACATGTCTTGCAAGATCCTGAACGGCAAAGGCGCGCCTATTGCGCACCCACTGCAAGGGCGCACTCGGGGAGACCGCGGGTAGACGCCCCAGGCGGTGGCCCTTCTCGGCTTCGACCGGCGGAGCCGTGCGCAGCCTTCAGAAGTCCACCACGACCCACCGCGTGCCTTCTCGTTCCAGGTGCACGCGGCCTGCATCCCCCATGTCGAGAAGCGCGCCGTGGTCGTCCTGAACCAGCGGATCGCCGAGGTGTTCGGCCAGCCGGTCCCGGCGCGCGCGAAGGTCGGCGGCAAGGGGCCCTTTCGTCCACGCGGCCTCGAGCTGCTCGGCGCTCAGCCCGATGCGGTAGCGGCGCGGGGCCAACGATACGAGAACGTCGTACCGCCCGGCACGGGACGCCCACACCAGGGCCCGCAGCGCGCCCCGTGGCGTGTTCGCCGAAAAGAGTTGCGTGGGATCCTCGGCGAAACGCCAACCCTCGTCGGTCCGAACCGCGCGAGCCGGAAGCTCGGCCCCGAGCCAGATCGTCGTACGCATCTCCACCGGGCGGCCGCCCCGCAGATCGCGGGCCATGCCCGCTCGCCTCTCGGGGTCCATCACGGCGTCCCAGTGCACCCATGCCCGCTGCGCAGGCAGCACGTGCTCGGCCGCCTGCCGCGTGCGCCCCTTCGCCACCGCGGCGGCAAGCTTCGACTGCGCCACCCGCACCGGCCGCGCCCCGTGCACCGTCCCGCAGCCCGCACCGAGACACATCACCAGCAGCGCAACCCACCGAGGACGCGATCGGCAGCGACGATGGACCATGGTACGTCCTCAGCCCGCCGCGGCCTTCGGCTGGATGATCGCCGTGAAGCTCGCGGTGGTCTTGACCTCGTCGCCGCAACGCACCGTCCCCTCGAACTTGCCCACCCGGCCAAGGCGCAGCGCGTGCACCTCGAGGTCGAGCCGCTCACCGGGCACAGCGGGGGCTCGGAACTTCGCCTCCTGGATCCCGATGAACAGGCAATCGTGGCGGGCGGGATCGAAGGCCCCCGAGACGCTGGCCAGCACGACGGCGGCCTGCGCCAGCGCCTCGACCTGGACGACGCCGGGAAGGATGGGCCGTCCCGGGAAGTGGCCCTGCAGGATCGGGTTGGACATGGAGACCATGTGATAGGCAACGATGGACCGCTCGGGCTCGACCCGCTCCACGCCGTCGATGAAGAGGAACGGAAAGCGGTGGGGCAGCATGCCGAGTACCGCCTGGATGTCGATCCGCTCGGGCGTCGTCATGGGCCTTGGACGATACCCGATGCACGCCCCGCCCGCCACGCCGGCGAAAGCGACGCCTACTTGGGATGGGCGGCGTCGTAGGCCGCGATGACCTGGTCGGTGATGTCGTAGGCGTCGCCGGCGAGCACCACCGTACCGGGGTCGCGCACGAGCACCAGGTCGATGCCCTGCTTGCGCGCGAGCTTGGCGACCACCGCCTGGATCTTGCGGTACATCTCCTCGAGCAGTTTGCCCTCCTGGGCCGCGAGATCCTGCTGGAGGGTGAAGGCCACCTGCTGCATCTCCATGTACTCGCGCTGCAGGCGTTCTTGCGCCTTGGCCAGTTCCTCGCCGGAGAGCTTGCTCGCCTTCTCCACCTTCGATTCGAGTTGCCCGCGCATCTCGTCGAGCTTCTTCTGCTTCGCCTTGGCGCTCCGCTCCATCTTCCTGCGCGCCGCCTTGCCCTGGCGGGTCTCCTGCAGGACCCGCTGCAGGTCCACGACGGCGATCTTGCGCACCGAGGGGATCTTCGCCTCGGCCACCGAAGCGGCGCCGAAGGCCGCGAGCCCGACGGCGGGCCCGCCCGCCAGGAGAGCAGCGGAGAGGGCGATCCGCGCGAAACGACGAAGTCCTCGGTTGCCGTAGGTCATGACCACGCTCACTTGTGCTCCTTGTCGTAGCGCCGGATGACCTCGGCGGTGAGGTCGAGGGAGGGCGCCACGTACACGATGGTCATCTGGTCCTTGACGAAGACCAGGTCGATGCCACGCTCCTTGCCGATCTTGCGTACGATCCGTTGTACGTTGGCGTAGATCTCCTCGAGCATGTCGCTTTCCATCTTCGCGACCTCGGCCTCGAAGGCCATCGCGTCCTGCTGCCACTTGGCCGAGGCCTCCTGCAGCTCCCGTTGCAGCTTCGCACGCTCGGCCGGACCGAGCTTGGAGAGCCGCGCCGCCTGGGCCTCGAGCCGGGCGCGCTCCTTGTCGAGGGCCTTTTGCTTGTCGGCCACCGCGCGTTCGAGCTTGGCGCGCGATCGCTTGCCGTGTCGCGTCTTCTCGAGGACCGCCTGCAGGTCGACGACGGCCGCCCGCCCCACCTGCGGCACCTCCGCGGCCTGCGCCACGGGGGCGGTGGTGAGCCCGCCCGCGGCCCCGAAAAGGAACGTGATCGTCAATGCGAGGGCACGAAGCTGCATGACACTCCTAGCGGTGCTTCTTGTCGTAGGCCAAGATGACCCGGTTGGTGATGTCGAGTCGCGGATCGGCGTAGAGCACCGTCATCTCGCCCCGCACGAAGACGATCTGCAGCTTCTCCTCGAGGGCGATCTGCTCGACGATCTTCGCCGCCTTGCGGTAGATCTTCTCGGTCAACAACGCTTCCTTGTCCGCGATCTCCTGCTGGAGCGACATGGCCAACTGCTCGAGGTCGGCCTGCTCGCGCATCAGGGCCTGTTGCCGCTCGGCGAGCTTCGCCTCGGAGAGCATGGGCGCCTTGCGCTGCAGGTCCCTGATCTTCTTTTCGAGTTCGCTGCGCTTGGCATCGAGCCGCGCCTTGTTGCGCGCGAAGGTCTTCTCGAGGTCCTTGCGGGCCTTCTTGCCCTCCTTCGTCTCGAGGAGCACGCGCTGGATCTGGACCACGGCCACCCGCTCGAGCTTGGCGGGTGCCGCCGCCCCGGCCTGCGGCGGCACAACTACCCCAGCGGTGAGGGCGAGGACGAAGGCCGTCGTGAGGCGTCGTGACATGGGAGCGCACCTTATCCGTGCCACCTTGGGGCGGCAACCGACGCTTGGACCGCCGGTGGGCCGGTTGCATTCACGCCCGGCACATGCGCTATGCGCGCACCCCCGTACCCCGGTCAGAACGAGTTGCCGATGTTGAATTCGAAGACCACCGGGTCCTCGCCCCGGGGATTGAGAGGGGTCGCCCGCTGGCGGTCGAGGGGAAAGCCCCACTCGAAGCGCAGGGGCCCGATGGGCGACTGCCAACGCACCCCGAACCCCACCGAGTAGCGAAGGTTGCGCAGCCGGAAGCGGTCGCACGGGTCCGACTTGGGCAGCTCGGGCTCGGGCTCGAAGCAGTACTGCGGCTCGGTGTTGAACGCGTTTCCCATGTCGTAGAACAACACCCCCTTGATGTTGGCCGGGGGCACGATCATGAACTCGAACTCCGCATTGAATGCGGTCAGCAGGTTGCCGCCGACCCGGAATCCTTGTGCCGGGGACGTAGGGTCCGGGCCGCTTTGCACCTTGATCATGGGGCCGAGGCTCGCGAGCCGATAACCGCGGATCCCGCCGGCTCCGAAGATCCCGCCTGGGAAGTAGCGCTCGAAGATGGGCACGCCCTGGGCCGTGGGGCTGTGGACGAACCCGATTTGTAGGCGCGTCTTGAAGACCAACCAGGCGCGGAAGGCCTGCTGGCTGCGGATCACCGGAAAGTAGAGGCGGCTGTCGAGGTCGTACTTGTTGAACTCGTTCTGCGACCCGAAGTAGCGGCTCGCGAACGACGCTCGAAGCTGATGGAACTGGCCCTGGGTGGGATAGAGGAAGTTGTCGCGGGTGTCGTACGCAACGCGTGTCTCCACCGCCGACGTGAGGCCGTTCGTCAAGAGATTCGAGACGAGCCGGGACGGCGAGATCGATACCAAGGAACCCGGCGAGAAGATGCCGCCGACCGTGCCGAAGTTCCCCACCCCCGTCTTGACGTACTCGAGGTTGTAGCCCAGGAAGACCGTAAGGTTTCGCAGGAAGGGCAGCGGGTAGCCCCAACTGACGCGAAACCCCGTGCTGTCCCGCGCAAAGCTCGGATTGATGGTTCGCGCGTTGAAGACGGAGAAGATGAAGTTCCAACGCGAGTCGAGGAAGTAGCGTGTGAAGAACGACAGATTGAAGTTGCGTCGCAGGCTCGAAAGCTGCGCCACGAGTTGCACCGTGGCGCCCCGCCCGAGGAAGTTGTCGTAGGCGATCTGCGCCTGCAGCACGAAGTTCTCGATGGTCGAGAAGCCCGCGCCCACCTGGAAGGTCCCGGTGAGGCGTTCGGTGACCTCGACGTTGAGGACGATCTTGTCCGGGGCCGACCCCTTCGAGGTGGAGACCGTGGCCTCCGAGAAGTAGCCGAGGCGCAAGACGGCGAACTCGGAACGCTCCTTGCCCGTCTCGGAGTACAGATCGCCCTCCGACACGAGCAGTTCACGGCGGATCACCTTGTCGGCGGTCTTCTCGTTGCCCGAGATCTCGATGCGCTCGATGTAGACGAGGGGCCCCTTGTCCACCTCGAGCGTGAGGTAGAGCAGCAGGTTCTCCTTGTCGGGCCGAGCATTGGGGACGACGTTGACGTAGGCGTACCCGGCGTCCTTGTAGCGGCGCTCGATGTCCGAACGGATGCGCTCCACCTTGCCCATGGCGGCCACGTCGCCCTTGCGAAGCAGCGGCGTGATGGACTCGGCCAAGGCCTGTTCGGTGTAGAGGGGCGATTCGCCCTTCGGCACCACCTCCTTGGCGCGAATCTCCCCGATGCGGTACTGCGGCCCCTCCTCCACCGGGATCGTGATGTGCACGAATCTCCGATCGGCACTGAGGCTGATCTGCGGATCCTTGATCCGGACGTCGAGATAGCCGTGGTCGAAGTACCAGGACTTGAGGAACTGGAAGTCCTGGGCGAAGGCATCCCGGTTGAACACGCCTCCGGCCTTCTTGGTCAGGATGCTCAGGTAGCCGCCGACGCGCGTCTGGATCGTGCGTTGAAGCTGCCGATCCGAAAACGCCTTGTTGCCCACGAAGGTGATGCTGCGCACCACCACCGGCTTGGACTCCTCGATGACGATGACCACGTCCACCTGGCCCGGATTGTCGGGGACGGGCCTTAGGGCGTAGTCGACCTTGGCGAGGAAGAACCCCTCCTCCGTGTAGAGGTCGCGGATCTTCTCGACGTTGGCCTTGACCTTGCCCAGATCCAGGACCTGGTTCTTCTCGAGGTCGAGCACCTCGTTGATGTCGTCGAGTTTGACCTTCGTGTTGCCCTCGACGATGATCTTGCGCACGGTCGGCCGCTCGCGAACGACGTAGGTCAACACGACGCCGTTGGGCCCGAGTTCCCCTTCGACCCGGATGTCCTCGAAGTAGCCGAGTCCCCACAAGCGACGGATGTCGGCGGCGAGCTTCTTGCGCGTCAGCAACTCCCCGACCGCGCTGTCGATCTCGAGCATCATCGCCTCGGATTCGACCCGTCGGTTCCCTTCGAACCGGATCTCCGCGATCGGCTGCCCGAACAGATCGTCGGGCACGTCCGCCCCCACGAGGTACCGCGCCGCAAAGCCCACCCCGCTCGGGGACGCATGGGCACGGGACGGACCCAAGAGCCCGAGGAGCCACGACCACGCCAGCACGAGCATCAGAACGGCGAACCGCCGCGGTACCCGCACCGGCCCATCCCGCGAACCCCTGCACGCACTCACGTCAGGCAAGGCCCTCCCCGCCTGCGGGCCCTTCGTCCTCCACCAGACGACCGTCGGCCATGCGAATGCACCGCGGAGCAAGGCGCGCAAGCTCCATGTTGTGGGTCACGAGCAACATGGCCATGCCGGTCTCGGCGTTGAGTTCGAAGAGCAGGTCGTGAACCTCGCGGCTGGTCTTCGTATCGAGGTTGCCGGTGGGCTCGTCGGCGAGCAGGAGCTTGGGCGACATCACCAGCGCCCGGGCGATGGCCACCCGCTGCTGCTCACCGCCCGACAGCTCGCCGGGGCGGTGGGTGAGCCGATGGGCAAGGCCGACTCGTTCGAGCATGGCTGCCGCACGCTCGCGCGCCTGCCGCGGCGGCACCCGAGCGATGAGCGCCGGCATCATCACGTTCTCGAGGGCGTCGAACTCCGGCAGCAGATGGTGGAACTGGAAGACGAAGCCGATGGTGCGATTTCGAAACTCGGCGAGTTCCGGGGGCGTAAGCTCCACGACGTTGCGCCCCTCGTAGCGAATCTCGCCGCGGGTGGGAAGATCGAGGGTTCCCAGGCAGTGCAAGAGCGTCGACTTGCCGGCACCCGAGGCGCCCACGACGGCACAGACCTCGCCCTGCCGCAGCACCAGGTTCACGTCCTTGAGCACGGGCAGCTCGCCACCGGCGTGGGGAAAGGACTTGTGAATGTGGACGACCTCGACGAGTGTTCGAGGCCCGTCGACGGACGTTGGGCGGCTCATCGGCTCCGAGGCCGGGGCAGGCTAGGACGGCCCCCCTGCGGTGTCAACGCGACCATGGACCCGCGAAAGCGGCGCCTGCCGACTCACCGGTCGGCCTTGCGCAAGCCCGCGACGGGCGGCAGGCGGGATGCCACGAATGCCGGGTAGAGGCTCGAAACCCACACGATGGCCAAGGCCGCGACGCCCACCAGGACGACCTCCGTGGGTTCGACGACCACGGGAAGATCCTCCGAGTAGAGCATGGCCTCGGAGATCGGAAGGCCGAATCGCCCGAGGGCCCAGGCCAGAAGGAGCCCGGCGCTGATGCCCCCGATGCTCCCCAAGAGCCCCACCACCAGCCCCTCGGCCGTGAACACGCGCAGAATCTGTCGATCGGTGGCCCCCATGGCCTTCAAGATGGCGATGTCCTTGGCCTTTTCGATCACGCTCATGAGGTTGGAGGCCAAGATCCCGAAGGAGGCGACGAGCACGACGAACAAGAGGGCCACGAACATCGCAACCTTCTCGAGGAACATGGCCGAGAACAGGTTGCGGTTGAGATCGCGCCAGTCCTGCACGAGCAACTCGTCGTCCCGGCCGAGCGCCGAGACCGCCGCTTCGACGGCCGCCTTCCCCGCGTCGACGTCCTCGGGGTCGACGAGCCGAACCTCGATCCCACTGACCCGGTCACCGGTGCGCAAGAAGGCCTGCACGACGCCCAGGGGGGCGTAGACGTTCTTCCGGTCGAACTCGTACATGCCCGAGTAGAAAATCGCCCCCACGCGGGCCGACAGGATCCCGGGCATCCGGCCCGCCGGCGTGAGCCGGCCGATGGGAGTGATGAGCTGAACCCGGTCCCCCACCGTCACGCCCAGTTCCATCTCCATCTCCCGCCCGATGACGAGGGCGGGCAGGACCTTGGTGGACGCTCGGGCGGGTGGCTCGGTGTCCTCCGGGGGGGAAGCGGACGCCTCGTCTTCGGCCAGGTCCCCGTCGGCGGACGAGTCGGCACCGGCGGCGGATGGCGCGGGCGCCTCGGGGCGTAGCCCGAGGACCTCGGACGGATCCTCCCAGCCCTCCTCCGCGGGCGGCGCCCGCACCCCCGTGGGCGGCGGAGGCAGGCGGCCGAGGGTGCCGAAGGTCCGCGTCACGGGCGGCAGGGGCGGGTCGGCGACGTCGGCGTCGAACGCTGCCTTCGCCCCTTCGGGCGCGTCGGGCCCCGACGTGCCACCGGTCTCCGGCTCGTCCTCGGTCGGGTCGTCGTCGGCACCGGTGGTGTCGGTGGCGGCCCCTCGTGCGCCCCCCTCGGAGCCGGCCCGTGCGCCGCCCCCTGAACCTCCCCCGGAGGCGCCACCGTCTGCCGCCCGGTCGCGGGAGCGAGCCCCCTTCGCCCGCCGTCGTTTGGGGGCAAGGTGGCGCAGGCGGAACGGTGCGTCGTCCGTGCGGGCGAAGGGATCCGGCTCGGGAATCTCCTCGGGACGCTCGAGGTAGCCATAGTCCCCGGCGACGACGATGTCGGGGAGGTTGGAGATCGTCGTGTGTCGCTGCGGGTCGATCCCGATCAGGATCCCGGCCTGACGCTGCAGGCCGCTGCGAAGCATGATCTCACCTTCGAGGTAGGGGCTCGCCCCCGCGATGCCGGGCTCTTCGAGCACGGCGGCCACCACCTCGGCGTAGTCGCCGAACGGGCGCCCGTCCTTGCGGGTGATGCGAACGTGCCCGCGTTGGTCGAGGATCTTGTGGCGCAGATCCTCCTCGAGGCCCGTCATGAGGGCCAGGACGACGACCAGCGCCATGCAGCCGAGCAGCACCGAAAGGGTGATCACGGACGCGAGCAGATTGAAGACGTAGGACAGGGCTCCGAACAACAGCAGCATGCCGCCCGCCGCCAGGGTGCCAGCGGCCAGGAAACCGTAGGCGCGTTGCGCCGTCATGCCCCGGTCACCCGGATCGAATCCGGGGACGATGGCCTCTCCGCCCACCGGATCGATGTGCGCCGCGTAGACCGCGAAGCCGACGCCGACGACGAGCAGGTAGAGCCCCACGAGCAACGCCGGGACCACCCACGAGGGGCGATCGTCGCCCACCCTCAGGTGACGCCAGGCGATGAACCAGTCGAGCCGCCGAAAGCGCAGGGCGCTATCTTTCGCCACGCTCGCTCTCCTGCAGCAGATAGGCCTCGATGAACGGATCGATGGCGCCGTCGAGTACGTCGTCGACGGCAGAGACCTTCAGCCCCGTGCGGTGGTCGGCAACCTGCCGGTAGGGATGGATCACGTAGCTGCGGATCTGGCTGCCCCATTCGATGCTCTTGCGCTCCCCCTTGAGGGCCTCGATCTCCTGTTCGCGCTTTTGGCGTTCGAGTTCCCAAAGGCGCGCCTTGAGCATGCGCATGGCCGTGGCGTAGTTCTTGTGTTGCGAGCGCTCGGCCTGACAGGCGACCACGATGCCGGTCGGCAGGTGGGTCAATCGCACCGCCGAGTCCGTCTTGTTGACGTGCTGTCCGCCCTTGCCGGACGCCCGGTAGGTGTCCACCCGGAGATCCGACTCGCGTACCTCCACGTCGAGATCCTCCTCGGGCAGATCCGGCAGCACCATCACACTGGCGAAGCTCGTCTGCCGGCGCGCCTGGGCGTCGAACGGCGAGATCCGCACCAGGCGGTGGACGCCGATCTCCGCCTTCAGGTAGCCGTAGGCGTACGGGCCGTCGATCTCGACCTCGGCGGAACGGATCCCCGCCTGCTCGCCCTCCTGGACGTCGAGAATCTTGACGCCGAAGCCCTGTCGTTCGCCCCACCGCAAGTACATCCGCAGGAGCATCTCCGCCCAGTCCTGGCTGTCGACGCCCCCGGCCCCGGCGTTGATCGAGAGCACCGCCCCCCGGTGATCGTGCTCCCCCGAGAGCATGCGCCGAAACTCGAGCTTGCCCACGAAGGTCTCGGCCTCCTCGAGCTGGCCGAGGGCCTCGCGCATCTCGGCCTCGTCGTCGGCCTCCCGCGCCAGCTCGTACAGGGTCTGGGCGTCCTCGACCATGGAGGCCGCCCGGTCGAGATCCTCGACCACGCGCTCGAGGCCCGCACGCTCCTGCAGGACGGCCCGCGCCGTGTCGGCGTCGTTCCAGAAGTCGGCCTCCGACGCCTGGGCGGCCAACTCCATCAGGCGTTCGCGCTTGCCGTCGTAGTCAAAGATACCTCCGAAGCTCGCCGATGCGCTCCTGAAGCTTGTCGAAGCGCTCCGCCACTTGGCCGGGCTCGGGCAATTGTTCGGTCTTGGACGAAGGCGACGTGGTCATGGCTATACCTCGATGAGTCGCAGTTGACGTTTGCTGGCGGTTCGCGGTACGGGGACGGGATAGTCCCCGGTGAAGCATGCATCGCAGAAGCCGCGCCGGGCCTCGCAACCCACCGCGCGCCGCAGGCCGTCCGGGCTGAGGTAACCGAGGCTGTCCGCCTCGATGGTGCTGCGGATCTCCTCGACCGTATGGCTCGATGCCACGAGTTCCTTGCGGGTGGGCGTGTCGATCCCGTAGTGGCAGGGCCCGTGGACCGGCGGCGAGGAGATGCGTACGTGCACCTCCCGCGCCCCGGCCTGCCGCAGCAGCCGCACGATCTTGCGCGAGGTGGTACCTCGTACGATGGAATCGTCCACGACCACCACGCGCTTGCCTTCGAGGATCTCGGGCACGGGATTGAGCTTGAGCTTGACGCCGAAGTGTCGGATCGAGTCCTCGGGCTCGATGAAGGTGCGCCCCACGTAGTGGTTGCGGATCAGGCCCATCTCGAAGGGCAGGCCAGAGGCACGCGCGTAACCGAGGGCCGCCACGACACCGGAGTCGGGCACGGGCATGACCAGGTCGGCCTCCGCCGGCGCCTCCTCGGCGAGGATCCGCCCCATCTCGATGCGGCTCTCGTAGACCGACCGGCCGTCGATGACGCTGTCCGGCCGCGCGAAGTAGACGTGCTCGAACACGCACAGGCGCCGGTCGGGACCGGCGAACGAGACGCTGCGCTCCCCTTCGGGCCCGCGGATCCAGATCTCGCCGGGCGCAATGTCCCGCACCCGTTCGGCGTCGATGAGGTCGAAGGCGCAGGTCTCCGAGGCCACCACGTCGGCACCGCCTCCACGCATCCGGCCGAGGACCAGGGGCCGAAACCCGTGGGGATCACGCACGGCGATGAGCAGATCCCCCGCCGTGAGGACCAGGCTATAGGCGCCCCGCACCGCGCGCAGCGCCGCGACGAGTTGATCGACGATGTCCGTGGCGCCGCTGCGCGCCATCAGGTGCAAGATGACCTCGGTGTCGGACATCGACGAGAAGATCGCCCCCTCGGCCTCGAGCCGCTCGCGCAACTCGTCGGCGTTGACCAGGTTGCCGTTGTGGGCGACGGCGATGGATCCCGTGCGGTTCTGGGCCGTAAGCGGCTGAACGTTGCGCGGCAGGGACCCGCCCGAGGTCGTGTAGCGCACGTGTCCGATGGCGGTGCGTCCGGGCAGCTGCCGCAGGGCATCGCGCCCGAAGATCTCGGCGACCCGCCCCATGCCGACGCGGGCGTGCAAGGTGCCCTCGTCGTTGGAGACGATGCCCGCCGATTCCTGGCCCCGGTGCTGCAACGCGTGCAAGCCGAGGTACGTCAGGTTCGCCGCTTCGGGGTGATCGAAGATGCCGAAGACGCCGCACATGGCCGGGCACCTCCTACCACGATTCCAGAAGGCCGCGAAGGTGCATGGCCGGGCGACGGCTCACCCGAGCACCGACACCAGGGTCTGCCCGAGGGTCAGCAGGAAGGCCGAAAGGAGCAACGTCTTGGTGCCGTCGAAGGAGATGGCCCGAACGAGCCGAGCCGTCAGTGCCAACAAGATGGCGTTGACCAGCATCTGGACCGCGAAGAGTCCGAACGGCCCGAGCAGCACGACGGGAAGGATGAGCACCAGCGTCAGCAGCACGAACAGGACCTTGCCGAGCACGGCGCTCAAGATGCCGCAAACGACCGATGCCTTGAGGGCGCCCCAGAACCCGTCGACCCGCATGCCGGGCAGCATCCCCGCGAGGAAGAGCAGGCCCACCGCGAAGAACAGAGCGGAGAACAGGAGTGTGATCATCGTGGCATGCGTCCTGCCCACGCCGGAAACGGCGGCCCGGGCGCAGCGAGCATAGCAACGAAGGCCACAGGCGCACGTCGCGGCGCGTAGGATCATGCGCCGAGCGCGCAGATCGACTCAGCCGCCGATCCCGAGGTTGCGGGCGATCCGCTCGGCCGGGGGCTCGAGGTCGGGCTCGAAGGGCCGTCCGGTCAGCCCCTCGTAGATCTCGACGTAGCGGCGTGCGGCCTCGCATCGGACGTCGTCCGGCAGTACGGGCGGGGGCCCCTCCCCACGGTAGCCTCGGGCCACCAGGTAGCGACGCACGAACTCCTTGTCGAGGGACTTGGGATCCTCTCCGCCCGCCATGGCGGCCTCGTAGGTGTCGGCGTACCAGTAGCGGGAGCTGTCGGGGGTGTGAATCTCGTCGATCAACACGATGCGCCCGTCCGGCGTGCGGCCGAACTCGTACTTGGTATCGACGAGGATGAAACCGCGTTCGGCCGCCTTCGCCTGACCGAAGGCGAAGAGTTCGAGGGAGCGGCGCTCGAGTTCGTCGAACGTCTCCGGATCGACGAGCCCGCGCTCGAACAAGACCTCCTTGGCGACGCTCTCGTCGTGCTCCCCCTTGGGGGCCTTGGTCGCCGGCGTCACGATGTTCTCGGGCAACCGTTCGTGCTTGCGCAGGCCCTCGGGCAGTGCGTGGCCGCAGAAGACTCGCTCCCCCCGCTCATAGGCCCTCCAGATGCTCGTGGACGAGACGCCCGTAAGGTAGCCCCGCACCACCATCTCCACCGGGATCGGGGTGCACTCGACGGCACGAACCACCTGCGGGTCGGGGACCTCGAGCAGGTGATTGGGGCACAGGTGGGCGGTCGCCTCGAACCAGTACACCGCCATGGCGTTGAGCACCTGGCCCTTGAACGGGATCGTGCCGAGCACCACGTCGAAGGCCGAGACCCGGTCGGTCACGACGATGGTCCGCACCCCGTCCTTGGTGAAGTTCTCGCGCACCTTGCCGCTGTAGCGGGTACCGAGCACGTCGAACCGCGCATCGAGCGTGGCGAGCGTGCCACCTTCTCGGCAGGCGGCGCGAAGCTGGGCGTCGTCGACGGGCATGGGGCGGCGAACCTAGCAGGCCCTGCCGATCCGCGGCTAGGGCGACGGTCCACGCGGTGCCGACAGGTCGAAGCAGCACCGAAAGCCCAGTTCGGGCCCCGCGTATCCGGGGGGCGGTCTGCCTTCGGCCAGGCAACTCGCGACGCGCCGGTCGGTCGTGCTGTCACCGCCCACCGCAATCCCCTCGGCCACCCATTCGCCGACGTTGCCCACGAGGTCGTAGATCCCGCTGGGCGTCCGGCACGCCGACCAACTCCCGGCGATGCCGATCTCCTGGGGATAGCCCGCCGGGGACGCGGTGTTGCAGCGGTCGTCGGCGAAGGCCGGGCCGTAGGGGTAGTTCCAGCCGCCCGGTCCCATGCACGCCTGCTGCCACTCACGTTTACGGCACAGCCGTCCCCCCCGCCCCTCGCAGGCTTCGGCCGCCTGGCGATGGGTCACGCCCGTCGTGGGGATCCGGCCGAGCCCGGGGGCCTCGGCACGGTCGATGCACACGGTCCGACCCACGGCAACGGTGCCCGTGGGGCAGGTCGAACGGGTCGTCGGTGCCGGACCGGCGTCGGCGTGGCTCGCCGGAGGGACGGCGGGTGCAGGCGCCGTGTCCCCTCCGCCGGAGCCGCCGCGCAAGGCACCGGTCGTGCCCGCCCCGGAGGGCGGTACGGCGGGCGCCTCCGTCCCGGCGCCAGTCCCATCGACGTCCGCCGACCGTGCCGGCGACGCAGCCCCCGGGTCGTCGGACGCAACCACGCGCTCGAACGAAAGGACTGCCACGGCGGCACGGAGCCGACCCGTGGCGCGCGCCGACGACAAGGTGGCGAGCACCGGGACGGCCGTGAGCAGGAAGAGCCCGAGTACGGCGATCCAACCTGGCGGGCCCGCCGGCACGGTGCGCTGGCCGAGGACGTCGCGCGGCACCGGTCGCGCGGCCCGGCGCGGCGACGCAACTTCCGGCTGTGACGTCTCGGCCTCCACGACGCGCTGCGACGACGATGCCGAGGGGGCCGGCGGGGCACCGGGGCCCGGGGACGCAGCGGCCCCATCACCGGTGCCCGCCGCCAGATCGAGCAACGGCGGTTCTTCCTCGGCGACGTGACCGCCCACCCCACCGGTCTCGCGTGTCGCACTCGGTAGGGAGCGATCGGTGGCGGATTCCTCGGCGCGGTCGATGAGGAGGTCTTCGGTCGACAGCTCCATGGCGTCGGACGAGACCTCGGCCTCCACCGGTGTCCCCGTACCGTGGACGTCCTCGAGTTCCACGTGGGAAAGCGAAAGGGACGGCACGTCGGCCGGCGCCCGGCCACGGGTCGTCGTCGCGCCGGTCGCCGTGACCGCCGTCTCCACCGCGGCGAGCAGCGCAGCCCCGTGCTCGGGCCTGCGTCCCGGTTCCACGGACAGGCACCGGGCCACCAACTCGCCGAGCGGGCCGGAAAGAGCCGGCAACGCCCCCTCCCGCGCCTTGGCGACGCTTCGGGCCAGGGAGCCCTTGGGATCGGCCGCGCCGGCCACCACGACACCGAACCCGTAGCTGTCCACGACGGGAGCAACCTGTTCGGCCGCGTCGAGGGACTCGGGAGCGAGGATCGTGTTGGGGTCGGCCACCATCTTGGCCACGTAGGCCGAGCGCGAAAGGTGGGCCCACATCCCGTACTGGCCGATCTTCGCCACACCGTCCGCATCCACGAACACGGCCCCCGGGTGGAGGCAGCCGTGCACCGCCTTGCGGCGATGCAGGGCGGCAAGGCCCCGCGCCACGCCGAGGGCGACGGCCTCGACGTCCGGATCGACGCCCCCGACGATGGGCTCGCCCGCTCCCACGGGCCCGCCGACGAACACCCATTCGGCATCCCGGTCCAAGAGCTCGAGGGGGACCAGATGCGGATGCGAGATCGTCTTGAGCCCGTGGAGTTCCATGAGGAACCTCGAGACCGCTACGCCGTCGGGCAGCAGGTCGGAGCCGAGGACGGTCACCACCATGCGTTCGCCGTCGTCCCGCCGCAGCCGCACGCACGTCCCCAGGCCGGGCACCCCCCATCCGGGCGGCGACACGGCCTCGACGACCCCTGCATCCGCCAGGCGGATGCCCGGTCGCAGGATCACGGCGTCCCCCCCGAGGGGTGACGCCGGGTAGCCCCGGCCGCGACGCGGTCAGAGCCCCGTGCTGCCGAAGCCGCCGGCGCCCCGCTCCGTCTCGGGCAACGCCTCGGTCTCCACCATGCGCACCGGGGCGACCGGCGCCACCACGAGCTGCGCGATCCGCTGCCCGTGCTCGATGACGACGGGCGCATCGCCGAGATTGACGAGGATGACGCGGACCTCACCACGGTAGTCGGCATCGATTGTACCCGGTGCGTTCGGGATCGACAGGCCGTGGCGCAAGGCCAACCCCGATCGCGGGCGAATCTGGCCCTCGTATCCGTCGGGAATGGCCAGCGCGATGCCCGTGGGCACCGCCGCCCGCCCGCCGGGCGGCAGTTCGATGCGCCCTTCGTCCGGCAGACAGGCGCGCAGATCGTAGCCGGCTGCCCCGGGCGTCATCTGCTCGGGAAGAAAGGCCTCGCGCGACAGGCGTCGCACCTTCACCGTCGGCGGCATCTTCGCCCCCTACCGGCGCATGTTCAGCACGTCGTCGGGATCGGCGCCGAAAGCCGCCTTGCGGCTGAGACGGATCTTACCCGTGGCCTCGTCGACGCTGAGTACCTTGACCACCACCTCGTCGCCCTCGCGCAGCACGTCCTCCACCTTGGCGACGCGACGCTCGTCGAGTTCCGAGATGTGGCAAAGCCCGTCCGTGCCCGGCAGGATCTCGATGAAGGCGCCGAAGTCGGCCACCTTGGTGACCACGCCCTGGTAGAAGGCGCCCACCTCGGGCTCGGCCGTAAGTCCTTCGATGATCCGCTTGGCCTTCTCGATGCCCGCCGGATCGTCGGACGCGATGGACACTCGGCCGTCGTCCTCGACGTTGATCTGCACCCCCGTCTGCTCGATGATCGCCCGAATCATCTTGCCGCCCGGGCCGATGATGTCGCGGATCCGATCGGGCTTGACCTGGATCGTCTCGATGCGCGGTGCGTACCGCGAAATCTCGGGCCGCGGCGCCGGCAACACCTTCTCCATGGCGTCGAGAATGAACAGCCGGGCGTGCCGGGCCTGCTCGAGGGCCCGTTCGAGGATCTCCCGGGACAGCCCCTCGATCTTGATGTCCATCTGCAGGGCCGTGATCCCCGTACGGGTGCCCGTGACCTTGAAGTCCATGTCCCCGAGATGGTCCTCGTCGCCGAGGATGTCCGTGAGCACGGCGACCTTGTCGCCGGCCTGCATCAGCCCCATGGCGATCCCGGCCACGGGCGCCTTGATCGGAACGCCCGCATCCATGAGGGCGAGGCTGCCGCCGCAGACGCTCGCCATGGAGGACGACCCGTTGGACTCGAGGGTGTCCGAGACCACGCGAATCGTGTACGGGAACGCGTCCTTGGGCGGAATCACCGCCGAGAGGGCGCGCTCGGCCAGGGCCCCGTGACCGATCTCGCGACGGCTCGTGCCCCGGATCGGCCGTGCCTCACCCGTGCAGAACGGCGGGAAGTTGTAGTGCAGCATGAAGCGGCGATGGATGTCACCGCGCAGGGTATCGAGCCGTTGGGCCTCGTACTCGGTGCCGAGGGTGCAACTTGCGTAGACCTGGGTCTCGCCCCGCTGGAAGATGGCCGAGCCGTGGGGGCGTTCGTAGGGGTGGACCTCGATGTGGAGCGGGCGGATCTCGTCGAGCTTGCGACCGTCGAGGCGGCGCCCCTCCTCGATGACCATGTGGCGCACCGCGTCCTTCTCGGCCGCCGCGAAGGCCTCCTTGATGGCGTCCTCCTGGTCGGGATGGGCCTCGATGAACTGGGCGACGACGTCGCGCTTGGCCGCCGAGATCGCATCGTGCCGCTCGTGCTTGCCCGGGATCGACAGCGCCTTCTCGAGGGCCACACGGGCCGACGCCTTGACCTTCTCGACCAGGGCCTCGTCCACGGGCGGCGGCTCGAACGGGCGCTTGTCCTTGCCGGCCTTCTCGCGCAGGCGCTCTTGCAGCTCGAGCAGGGGTTGGGCCGCCTCGTGGGCGAACATGAGCGCATCGATCATGTCCGACTCCGCCACCTCCTTCGCCCCGCCTTCGACCATGACGATGGCATCCTTGCTCACGGCCACCAACAGCAGGATGTCGCAGCGCTCGAAGTCCTCCCAGCGCGGGAAGGCCACGAACTTCCCATCGATGCGGCCGACCCGGATCCCCGCGACGGGCCCGGCCCAGGGCACGTCGGAGATGTGCAAGGCCGCCGAGGCGCCCGTCATCGCGAGGACGTCCGGCTCGTAGTGTTTGTCGTAGCTGTGGACGTTGGCGATGACCTGGGTCTCGCAACGGTACCCCTTGGGAAAGAGGGGGCGGATGGGGCGGTCGATCACGCGGCACGTGAGGATCTCCGCCTCCTGGGGGCGCCCCTCGCGCTTGAAGTAGCCACCCGGGATCTTGCCCCCGGCGGCGTTCGGCTCGCGGTACTCGACGGTGAGCGGCAGGAAGGGCAGGTCCTTGGGCTCCTTGGCCGACACCGCCGTCACCAGCACGGCCGTGTCCCCGCAGCGGACGAGCACGGAATTCGCCTGCTTGGCGAGGCGCCCGGTCTCGATGGTGATCTCGGTATCGCCAATCTTGCAGCTTTCGGTCACGATGTTCATGGGAATCTTCTCCTCGTCGTCCCCCGATGGAACGATGCAATGCCGACGCCGCACGGCGCCACGGCGAGCGACGCGCATGCGGCCATGAAAAAGGGCGCCACCTTCGGGGCGCCCGTGAGGGTCACTTGCGCAGGTTGAGCGCCGACAAGACGGCGCGGTAGCGCTCTACGTCGCGGGAACGCAGATAGTCCAACAGGCGCCGGCGGCGGCCGACCATCTTGAGCAACCCACGACGCGAGTGGTGGTCGTGTTTGTGGGTTCGAAAGTGCTCGGTCAGGTGGTTGATCCGCTCGGTCAGCAACGCGATCTGGACCTCCGCGGAGCCGGTGTCGCGCTCGCCACGTTTGAACTTGCCGATGATCTCGGCCTTGCGATCGGTGGAAAGGGGCATGATGTCGTGTCTTTCGCGGCCCCCTCGGGCCGCCAAGGGTCGATGAAGGGTCGTTTTCCGCGGGAGCATGGACAGACGGGGCACCCCTGTCAAGCCGGGCGGACCAGCAGCCGGACCGGTTCGAGCCGCCCCCCACGGGCGCCTTCCGACGCCCCCTCGGGCCCCCAGCGAGCCACGATTCGGCCGGCCCCGCGTCCCCCCGGCCCCTGACGCACGAGCACGTTCCCCCCCTTCGGCGGTGCCGGTTCCTGCGCACCCCACGCGGGAAGCTCCGCCGGCTGCCCGCGGGCCAGGCGCCCGACGTCGGCGTCGGGCAGATCCACGACGGGGAGATCGAGCAACTCGTCGAGGGACACGGCGCGGGCCACGAGATGTTCGGCGAGCCGGTCGCGGTCAGCGCCTTCGAGCCCGCACGGGCGCACGCGCACCCGGGGTTTTCCACGCCGATCCCGCCCACGCGCCTCCACGACCCATGGGCCTACGGTGCGGGGATCGTCCACGGTGTGGCGGCCGATCGCCACCCGCCGCAGCGATGCCGTGTGGGCCGGCACGCCCAGGCGCTCGCCGAGATGCTCCGCGAGGCTCCGCACGTACGTGCCGGCACCGACGTGCAGCGCAAGATCCGCCTCGCACCGTGCCGGGTCGACACGCAGCAGCTCGGCGTCGTGGATCTCCATCGGACGCGCCTCGAGGGGGACCGATTCGCCGCGACGGGCCCGCACATGGGCCGCGACACCGCCCACCTTCACCGCCGCATACGCCGGCGGCCGAAGGTGCAGGGTCCCGACGAGCCCCGCCACCACCTCCGAAAGCCCCTGCCATACGCGATCGGGGACCGGACGCGCGTCCACGACGGTCCCCGTCGGGTCGCCCGTATCGGTTGCCGCCCCGAGGACGACCGTCGCCACGTAGCGCTTGTCGTGCCCGACCACGAAGGGCATCGCCTTCGTCGCATCGCCCACGAGCACCAAGAGAAGGCCCGTGGCGAACGGGTCGAGGGTCCCCGCGTGGCCCACCTTGTAGCCGCGCAGGGCGTAGCGTACGAAGTCCACGAGATCGTGGCTGCTCGCCCCGGGCGGCTTGTCGAGCAACAGACCGAAGCCGGTCGACACCGTCCGTCCTCCGTTCACGAACCGAGGGGTTCGTCTTCGCCGGGGTCCTGCCCACGAACCTCCTCGATCAACCGCTCGATGCGGCGTCCCCGATCGAGGGCCTCGTCGTAGACGAAACGCAGCCGAGGCGTCCGCTTGAGCCGGATCCGCCGGCCGAGCATCGCCTGCAGGCGCCCCGCAGCCGCCTGCAACGCGGCGACCACCTCGGTGCGGCGCCCCTCGTCGAGCACGTCCACGTAGATCCGTGCGCTCGCCAGGTCGGCACTCACCTTGGCCGCGGTGATGGCGAACCCCGTGACGTCGGACAGCCGTGGGTCACGCAGCACGCCTTCGAGCACGATGGCCGAAAGCTCTCGCCGCACGAGTTCTTCGACCCGGTCGAGTCGTTCCGCCACGCGTTCGCCTCCTTGCCCGCGCCGGTCCGCGCCCTAGAGCTCGGGCGGGATCTCCTCGAGTTCGAAGGCCTGCAACACGTCGCCCACCGCCACGTCGTCGAACCCCGCGACCACGATGCCGCACTCGAAGCCTTCCTTGACCTCCCGCACGTCCTCCTTGAAGTGCTTGAGCGAGGCGACGTCGCCGACATGGACCACCTTGCCGTCGCGCACGACCCGGATCCGGCTCGACCGCCGCACGACCCCCTTGGTCACCCGACACCCGGCGACGACCCCGAGACGCGGGATCGGGAACAGAGCGCGGACCTCGGCCTCGCCGAGCTCCACCTCGCGATACTCGGGCTCGAGCATCCCGACCATGAGTTCCTTGGCCTTGTCGAGCGCGTCGTAGATGACCTGGAAGGTGTAGATGTCGACCCGCTCCTGCTCGGCCACGTTCGCCGCCTTGCCGGCGGTCTTGACGTTGAACCCGAACACGACGGCATCGCCGGCCTTGGCGAACTTGACGTCGGTCTCGTTGATGGCGCCCACCTCGGCCTTGAGGACCTCGACCTTCACCCGATCGGTGGAAAGCTGCTGCAGGGCATGCCGCAGGGCCTCGGCGGAACCGAAGACGTCCGCCTTGAGCACGACCTTGAGCACGGGCGTGCGCTTGCGCTGCAAGAGCTCGTGGATCGACGGCCCCGAGCGGACGCTCTCCTTGCGTTTGCGTTGCTCGCGGCGATGTTGGACGAGCTGACGCGCATCGCGGTCGGTCGCCACCGCATGTACCGGGTCGCCGGCCCGGGGCACCCCGTCGAGCCCGAGGATCTCCACCGGCACGGAAGGCCCCGCCTCCTTCACGGGCTTGCCCCGATCGTCGAACATGCGCCGGACCTTGCCGCTGCACTCGCCGGCGACGACGATGTCGCCCTTGTGCAAGGTGCCCTTCTGGACGAGGACGGTGGCCACCGGGCCCCGCCCCTTGTCGATCCGGGCCTCGATGACGGCGCCCTGGGCCCGCCCCTCCTTGGGGGCGCGAAGGTCGAGCAGTTCGCTCTGGAGCGCGAGGGTCTCGAGGAGTTCTTCGACCCCCTGGCCCGTCTTCGCCGACACCTCGCAGATGAGCGTGTCGCCGCCGAACTCCTCGCCCACGAGGCCGTGTTCCATCAAGCCCTGCTTGACGCGGCCGACGTTGGCCTCCGGCTTGTCGATCTTGTTGATCGCCACGATGATGGGCACGTTCGCCTCGCGCGCGTGCTTGATGGCCTCGACGGTGGTGGGCATGACGCCGTCGTCGGCGGCGACGACCAGCACGACGATGTCCGTCAACGTCGCCCCACGGGCACGCATGGCGGAGAACGCCTCGTGCCCCGGGGTGTCGAGGAACACCACCGGCCCCTTGTCCGTCTCGACCCGGTAGGCACCGATGTGCTGCGTGATGCCCCCGGCCTCGCCTTCGGCCACCCGCGAGCGGCGGATGGTGTCCATCAACGTCGTCTTGCCGTGATCGACGTGCCCCATGATCGTCACCACCGGCGCGCGGGGCTCCCCGGCGTCCTCGATGGGCGCCTCGCCGATGATCTCGGACTCGTCGAACGCGACGTTCTCGACCGCGTAGCCGAACTCGGCAGCGACCAACTCGGCGGTCGGGAAGTCGATGGAGCTGTTGATCGTGATGCCGCGCATCCCCATGCCCCACAGCACCTTGAGGAGCTTCGAGGCCTTCTGTCCCATCTGGTGGGCGAGGTCCGCCACGCGGATCGCCTCCTCCATGCGGATCCGCTTCTTCTCCTCCTTCATCTCCACCGTGCTGGGCCGCGAGGGCCCGGCGGCGGCGCCCCTTCGCGGTCGCATCATCTTGCGCCTGCGCCCCTGGGACTGCACCCGCTCCTCGCGCTGCTTGCGTTGGCTCGCACGCCCACGAACCTGCCGCTCCTCGGCCTCGGTGATGATCACCTGCTTGGGCTTGCGACGGGTCTCGAGCGGAATGAACCCGAGGATCTTGGGCTCGGACCGCGTCTTGGCGGCGCCCACGATGACCCCCTTTTCGTTGCGAACCGCACGCGTCCCTGCCGTTGGGGGCTGCGCGGTGTCCGACGCGGCCACTTGCGTCTCTTCGGACGAAGGCTCGGGGGCAGGCGGCGAAGGCGGTGCCTCGGCCGTCGCCTCGGGCGCGGGCGGCGGCGGAGCGTCGGCCATGCGCTCGGCGAGCCCGCCGGGCAGCCGCCGCGTCCCCTTGGGCAGCTCGATGCGCGTGCCCACCTCCACGTCGGGCCGCGGCGTCGGTGTGGCGCGGACGGGCTCGGGCGCGGCCGACTCGGCGGGCGGTGCGGGCCGCTCCGATGCGGCGGGCGCCTCCGGCGTCGGAGCCTTCGGCGTTTCCGCCGCGGCCGCAGGTGCCGCAGGCGCCGCCTCCTGCCCGGGGGCTTGGGCAGGTGGCGCCGGCTCGGCTGCCACACGACGGCGTACGACCGGGCCCCGGGACGTCGGCGTTCGGGCCTCACCCGTTGCCGTCGCGGTCTTCGCCGGCGACGGGGCCGCCTCGGACGTCGCCTCGGCGGCCGCCTCCGCAGCGGGACGGCGACGGGCACCGCGACGACGGATCACCGTCTTGGCGATGCGCTTTTCCACCGGTTTGGCCTCCCCGGGTGCCGGCTCGCCCTTGAGGTGGGCACGGACCCGCTCGGCGTTCTCCTGGGTGAGGGTCGACATGTAGTTCTTGATGGGGATCCCCATCTCACGAATGACCGCCTCGAGGGCCTTCGTGTCCTTGCCCAACTCGCGGGCTAGCTCATAGACACGCACCTTGGCCATGACTCAGACATCTCCTTCCTCGCGGTCGAATGCGGCCGAGAGGGCATGGACGGCGTCGATCCGCCGCCGATGCGCCCCCGTCCGGGCGAGGGTCCGGGCTTCGTCCCGAACCGCCTCCGCGAGTGCATTCCACAGGTCTTTGGGATCGAATCGCAACGCGCGTCCGCGCCCGAGGGCACGGACCAGCGCCCCTTTGCGCACGGCCTGCTCGAAGCAGGACCTACGCGCACACAGATAGGCACGGCGACCGTCCGCATGCCGCGTTCGCCCGTGCGCGGGCACCACGGCCCCGTCCCGCCGCCGACGGAGCGACAAGAGGGCGCGTTGCGGCGCGCGCGTGCGACAGGCGATGCACATGCGGACGGGGTCGGTCACGAAGGCGATCCTCCTTCCGGCGCGACCTCGGCCGCGTCGGCTGCACCGCTGCCCGCGGTCTCGGCCAAGGCCTCGGCCGGCGCGGCCGGCTCCTCCTCGGGCTCGGGCAGCTTGACGTCCAAGGTGATGCGCCCGCTGGCGGCATCGTTGGCCACGTCGATGATCTGTTCGGCCCGCTCGACGCTGCCGATGGCCGGGATCTGGGCCAGTTCCTCGGCGTCGGCCACGGCGAGATCCCGCAACCCGCGCCAGCCCATGCGGAAGAGTTCCTCCGCGAGTTCCTCGCCGACCCCCGGGATCGCCGCCATCTCGGCCAGGCTGCGCTGCTCGAGCTCGCGAATCTTGCTCTCGGAGTGGATGTCGATGCGCCACCCGGTCAGCCGCGACGCGAGCCGCACGTTCTGGCCCTTCTTGCCGATGGCGAGGCTGAGCTTGTCGTCGGGTACCACCAGTTCCATCGTGTGGCGCTCGGCGTCGATGAGCACGCGGGAGACCACGGCAGGCTGGATGGCGTTACAGACGAAACGCGCCGGATCCTCGTCGTAGGGGACGATGTCGATCTTCTCGCCACGCAACTCCTGCACCACCGCCTGCACCCGGCTGCCCCGCATCCCCACGCACGCCCCGACCGGGTCCACGTCCCGCTGGGTGCTCGACACGGCGATCTTGGACCGCGCTCCGGGCTCCCGGGCACAGGCCTCGATGCGCACGATCCCCTCGTAGATCTCGGGCACCTCGTGCTCGAAGAGCTTCTCCACGAGGCCCTTGTGGGTGCGCGACAGGATGATCTGGGGACCCCGTGCAGAGCGATCCACGTCCTTGACGTAGGCCACGATGCGATCCCCGGGACGCAGGGGCTCGCGGGGCACCTGCTCGCGTGCGGGCAAGATCGCCTCGGCGCGGCCGTTGTCCACCTCGACGATGATCGACCCGCGCTCGAACCGGCGTACGACGCCCGTCATGAGCTCGCCCTTCTTGTCCTTGTAGCGCTCGTAGAGGTTGCCCCGCTCGGCCTCCCGAACGCGCTGGATGATGACCTGCTTGGCCGCCTGGGCCGCGATGCGGCCGAAGCCCGCGGCCGGTACCTGCAGCGCCGGGATCTCCGGGTAGTCCTTGGCCTGCTGTTCCGCCGCCTTTCGGTCCGAATCCAGATAGAAGAGCTGGAAGAGCAACTCGTCCCCGACCTCGGCCTCGAGACCGGAGCGTTCGGCCTGCTCCTTGCTGATCTCCCGCATGGGGTGCTCGACCTCGTCGACCACGTAGAGCACCTGGAAGAGGTTCACGTTCCCGGTCTCGGGGTCGAACTGGGCCTCGAGTTCACGATCCTCGAACACCCGCCGGGCCGCGGCGAGCACGGCTTGCTCCACCGTCTCGATGAGCACCTCGCGGGAGATGTTCTTCTCCCGGCAGACCTGATCGATGACCGCGCTGAGGTTGGCTGGTTCGTCCATGGCTTAGTCCTCGTAGATGAGATGGGCCTTGCGAATCGCCGCAAGGGGAATGGGAATCGGGGTGCCGGCCGGCTCTTCGAGGTCGAGCACGACGGATGCACCGTCCGCCGCGTCCTCGACGCCGGCGATGCGGCCGACGAAGTTGCGACGGCCCGGGAAGTCCGCGAGGGGTTCGTGCACGCGGATGCGGGCCCTGTGGCCGACGAAGCGCTCGAAATGGCTGCGCTTGGCGAGAGGCCGGTCGAGGCCGGGCGACGAGACCTCGAGGTCGTACCCGGCCCCGAGCAGCGCCCCGATGTCGGTGGACTCGAGTTCCGCCGCCTCGAGTTCCTGGCCGAACAGGCGGCTCAATCGGGCACAGTCGTCGATCCGCACGCCGTCCGGGTGGTCCACGTACACCCGCAACGTGCCGCGCCGGCCACCGAGCCACTCCACGGTCAACACCTCGAACCCGAGGGCCCGGGCGATGGGCGCAAGCCGCCCCTCGACGTCGGCGAGGGCGGCGCCGACGCGGGCGCGGGAGGATGGCGAGGAAGAGACGTTCATGGAACTCGATGGCCGAAGGCGGGGCCGAATCACAAAAAAAAGCGGGTGCCGGACGGCGCCCACTTTTCGGTGCGACCGAAAAAGTGTCGAGCGGCAGATAGCACAGGCCGCAACCGGCTTCAAGGCAAGGGGTGGTCCGGGCCCTGGGCACCCCGGCGGGCACGGCGTACCATCGGGCCTCGGATGCTCCTGCGGTCCCCCAAGACCGGCCTGCCCGTCCGACGGCTCCCGTGCCTGGCCCCCCGCCGATGGGTCGAAACGTCCGGGGTCCCGCGTGCGTTGGGACGGCGTGTGCCCGTGCATGCCCATCTTCCCGCGGAGGGGACCCGGTGACCGACGGGCCGAGTCGCGCCCCGCAGCGGGGCCTTGCGCGATGGATGGAGGCGTACGTCGACGGCGATCCGGCGGCGTTTCGCAAGCTCCACCGCGCGCTCGCGCCACGACTGGCCGGCTTCGTCGCCGGACTCGTCAAGGACCCGTCGGCCGTCGACGACATCGTGCAGGTGACCTTCCTCAAGGCGCACGTGGCGCGGGAGCGCTTCTCGGCGCGTTCGGAGGCCGCGGACGGCGCAGTCCAGGCGTGGTACTTCACGATCGCCCGACACGCGGCCCTCGACTATCTGCGGAGCCGGCAGCGCGCCCATCGGCGCACCGCCCCGGTCGATGCGGCGGCGCTCGCCGCCGGCGACGGTGGAAACCCGGGCGCAGCCGGCAACCCCGAAGACGCCACCATGGAGGACGAGCGCCGGGCCGCCGACATCGACGAGGTCCGGCGGGCGGTGGAGGCGCTGCCGCCGGGGCAGCGCGTCGTCGTCGAGATGCACAAGATCCAGGGACTGCCCATGAAAGAGATCGCCCGTAGGCTCGGCATCCGTGAAGGCGCCGTACGGGTCCGCGCACACCGCGCCTACCGTGCGCTCGCCAAGGCCCTCGGCGTGGAGGAAGCCTGACCATGGACGCCCGCGAGGTCATCGAGGCCGATCTGCGGAGGATGCAGCGCATCAAGCGCCGTCACTTCTCCATTGCCCTCGTCGCCGCGGTCGCGCTCAGCGCGGCCGTCGTGCTGCTGCACGCCCGTCCCGATCTCCTCGATCAACCGCCGGCGCAACTCGTGGCCCAAGGCGTGTTGTTCGTGCTGTGCCTGGTGGTGTTTCCGGCCATCGGGGTGGGGATCCTCTTTCCCTCGACGCCGGTCCGCATCGGCCTGGTGCTCGTCGCCATCGCCGCCGTGCTGGTGGGCACGACCGGCTGGCCCCTGCCCGCCCACGGCGGGTACCACCCCGGCCTCGCCGGCCTCGAAGGGTGCGTGCTCGTGGTGCTCGGTGCGGGGGGCGCCCTCGTCGCCCTCGGTCTCTTCTCCGGCGCGTTCCTCCAGCGCAGACGGCGATCCTCCGTGTTCTGGGTCGCGGCCGGGCTCGCCTTCGCAGCCCTCGACCTGGTCACGTGGATGTGCCCCGAGCAAGGGTTGACCCACGTCCTGCCCGCCCACATCGGTGCCGCCGTCGCCCTCCTCGTCATCGCCCTCGTGGCCGGGGCCATCGCCCACCGGCAGGCGCTGCGGGAAGAGCCGGAAGGCGACGAGCCCCCACCGGGCGACGGTCAGGGGCGCGGACCATAGGTGGGCGGCGGCGTCCCCACCTCGTAGGCCCCGAGATCCGGAGCCGCCCCCGCCCCCACCGCGTAGCCCGGCAGCGGCACGCCCGCGTCCACCGCCGGCCCCTCGGGGGCGAGCTGCAGGTCGGGGGGCGCAAGCTCCATCATGGGGTCCGAGGGATAGGCGGGCGGCGTGGCGAACACGTTGCGGTCCACCAAGACGGCGTGCTGCTCCGTCGAAAGCTGCACGAGTTCGTCGAAGGTGGCGAAGACGACGTCGCCGATCCGGTTTTCGATGGTGCCCGTCTCGGAGCCGACCCCGTCGTAGTCGAGGTCCGCGCCGTAGGCCGTCGGCAGATAGAGCACGCGCCCCTGGCCCGAGTCGTAGCCCCCATAGGTGCCGCCGGGCCCCCCGAGGAAGAGGTTGTTGCGGCTGAGCGTCCTGCCCACCGGGACCCCTGAGTACACGGCGAACGCATCTCCGTTCTTGACCACGGTGTTGTGCCAAAGCACGTCGCCGACGCTCTCGCGGTAGAGTTTGAACGCGACGTAGCTGCAGTTGTAGATGACGTTGCGCGCCACGTACATGGGGCCACCGAGGCTCGGCTGGCTCGAGATCGCGACGAACGTATTGGTGAGCCGGTTTTCGAGCACCCGACAGTCGTGGAAGCAGAAGTCCGCCTCCACGCCGTCGTCGGCCGCCACGGAGACGTCGTTGCGCAGGATGTCGATGGAGAACTGGTCCTCGGCCGCGCCGTCTTCGAGCAAGGAGATGGCGTCGCGAAAACCCGCGACCCGGTTGTGCTCGATGACGTGGCCCGGTCCGGTCACCGCGATGCCCTCACCGACGTTGTCGCCGTCGACCCCGAGGGACGATTCGGCCCAGACCGTGGCCCCGAGCACCACGTTGTCCGCGATATAGGCGTCCTCGGCCCGGGTGTACGTCACGATGCCGTCCTCCGTCGTCTCGATGCGGTTGCGCACGACGGCGATCCGCGTGCCGCCGTTGAACTTCACCTTGCCGTAGATGGAGAGCCCCTCGACGATCACGTCGCTGCGGCCATCGAGTCGCACGTCCCCCTGCACCACGGCGCCCGGCGTTCCCCGCAGCACGAGCGGGTTGCCCTCGGCCCCGTCGCTCGGCACGACGATCTCGCCGTAGGTGCCCGGTTCGAGGACCACGATGTCGCCGGGGCCCGCCGATGCGAGGACGCCGTCCACGGTGGCCGGCGTTGCGGAGATCTCGTTGCCCGGATCGGGCGGCGCAGGCACCGCCCGGGTGCGCACGGTGGTCGCCTCGACGGCACAGCCGCCGTCCGGATCGGACACCGTGACCTCCACCTCGTACTCGGTGTCGGGCTCGAGGCCGAAGAGGGAGCCCGCGAATCGGTTCTCCCAGGCGCCGGCCTGGATCGTGGTGGCGACCGCCCGAAACAGAGGCGGTCCTTCGCGCCACGTCCCCTCGCCCACCGGACGGTAGCGCACCGTCGCCTCGGCGTTCTCGTTGGTGTCCCCCTCGATGGGCCACAGGATCGTGATGTGCTCCATCGTCGGATGGGGAAACGCGATCGTGCCGGAGGTCACCCCAGATTCGTCCACTGCTGGACCGTACCCCTCGCACATCGGCGGCTCCCCTGCCGTGCTCCCGGAACCGCTGGAACCCGTGCCCGTGGCGCTGGCCGAGCCCGTGGACCACGCGTCCGTGGCCGTCGACTCGGTGGAACAGCGCAGTTGGCCGTTTTTGTCCACGCAGATGTCGGTCGTTCCTTCCGCCGAAGTGGTCGTGCCCGTCCCGGAGCTTGCGGCGCCTCCATCCCCGGAACATGCAACGAGGCCCCCGGCGCCCCCCAAGAGTCCGCAAGCGAAGCATGCGCGCTTCAGGCATCGGCAACGATCGGTCATGGCTCCTC
>RFGU01000086.1 GCA_003696955.1 Deltaproteobacteria bacterium
ACGGTGAACAGCTTGTTGTAGACGGTGGCGCTGAAGAGGTCGCCCTCGGGGGTCAGCAGCTCGGTCCGCAACGCCAGCGCCGCGACACCGCCCACCAGGAAGAAGACCATGGTGCTGACCAGGTACATGATCCCCAGCCGCTTGTGGTCGAGGGTGAAGAGCCAGGATGCCAGGCCCTTCTCCGCCTCCCAGAAGCTCGGCTCCGAGGCGGGAACGTCGGGGGCTGCGGATCCGTTCTTGTGCTCGGACATGGTGTGCGTCCCTTCCCTTACTTGAGGGTCTTCATGAACTCGATGAGGGCCGTGATCTGGTCGTCGTTGAGCTGCCCCTGGAAGCTGGGCATCTGGGGCGTAAAGCCGCTGACCACCTTGGCGTTGGGTTCGAGGATCGACTCACGGATGTAGTTGTCGTCGACGGTTCCCGACGAGCCGTCGGCGAACGTCCGCTCGGCACCGTACATCCCCTTCCACGACGGCCCCGTCTTGGTGGTGCCGTCCGTGCTGTGGCAGGCGTTGCAACCCTTACGGACGTAGATCCGCTCGCCGAAGGCGGCGAGGGATTCGCCCTCCTCCTGCTCGAGCCGCCCCGCCTCGGCGAGGGCCGCCTCGTACTCGTCGGCCGGCAGGACGTGCACGACACCGCGCATCTCGGAGTGCTGGTCGCCGCAGTATTCGGCGCAGAACAGATTGTAGCGCCCCGGACGCGTGGCCTCGAACCACACCGTGGTGTACCGGCCGGGGACCGCGTCGCGCTTGACCCGGAAGGCCGGAATGAAGAACGAGTGGATCACGTCCTGGCTCGTCAAGGTGACCCGCACGGGAACGCCGACCGGCACGATGATCTCGTTGTTGAGCTGGACGCCGGGGTTGGCCGGATACTCCGCCGTCCAGAACCACTTCTGGCCCTTGACCCGGATGTCGATGGCATCGGGCGGCGGAACCACCTGCTTCATGAAGGCGACCTCCGACCACAGGAAGATGACGACCAGCAGCACCGCCGGAATCGCGCTCCAGAGAAACTCCACCTTGCCGTTGTGCGTGATGGAGCTGGTCTTCTGATCGGCCGAGCGGCGCCGGTACGCCTTCATGAAGTAGAGCGTCGCCCCGACGATGCCCACGAAGGAGATGAGGGAGAGGACCAGGATGAACAAATAGATGGCGTCCGTCTCGGGCGCGAAGGTCGATGCCTGGATCGGCATGGACCACGGGCCGCCCTGGGCGTCGTTGGGGGGCGGCGCAGCCTGTTCGGCGGGCGCCATGGCAAGCAGGATGGTGCTGAGGTTCACGATTTCGCCTCCGCGCTGCGGTTGCGCTTCCGGCGCCGTTCGAAGCGCCAGTAGCCCAAGAGGAACGTACCAAGGACGATCGCCGTGGCGGCACCGCCAAGGCGCATGATCCCGAACGCGAACGGGCCATAGCGCCCGATGCTCGCGTCGTAGTGGAAGCAGCTCATGATGAGCTGATCGACCGGCGTCCCGAGCCGCCCCTCGCTCGCCTCGATGAGGGCGAACTTGAGGTCCCGGGGCTGGTAGGTGAGCCCATAGAGGTACTGCGTGACGACGCCTTCCGGGCTTACGAAGACGGTCACGGCGGGATGGGCGTACTGATCCTGTTCGGCGTCGTAGGCGAAGCCCACACCGAGTTGCGCCGCCAAGGCGCGAATCGCGAGGGGCTCACCGGTGAGGAAGGCCCAGTCCACGTCGTCGCCCCGGCCGACCTTGTCCAGGATCATCTTGCGCTTGTGGCGCGCAAGCTTCGGCCCCTCGCGGGGATCGATGCTCACGGTCACCACGCGAAAGCCGTCCTTCCCCGCCGTCCAGTCGAGCTTGGACAGGGCGTCGGCAAGGCCGTCGAGCTGCACGCTGCAGATGACCTTGCAGCGGTAGTAGTTCAGCGTGACAAGGACGGGCTTGCCGTCACCGAAGTAGTCGCCGATGCGCACCGCGTTCCCTTCGTGGTCGACGAAGGGCAGCGACGGATCGATGCGCACTCCCCGCTGCTCGTCCACGGAAATCGCGCGCATCTCGGGCGAGAGGGGGCCCGCCGGTTCGGCCCCCCGGGCGATCGCCACGCCGAGCCCGGCCACCGCGAGGACGGCTGCGAAGAGCCCGGCAAGGAGCCTGGAGATCGTGCGCTTCATGGACGATGCCCGTGGAATCCCGGTAGCTACGGCCGATCGCCGGGCTTGCCCGGGTCGGTGTCTCCTGGCTTGCCCGGGTTGGAGTCACGTGGCGACGGCTTGGATTCGCCGGTGCCCCGGTCGGCGGGCGCCGGTGTGGGCGGCTTGGCCGACGCCCCCCTCGGAGCGTCCTCGCCTGCGCCGGATTCGCCTTCCTTCGCGGGTACGGCGCCCTCGTGGGCCTTCGGCGCCTCGGCTGCGCCCTCCCCGCCCTCGTCTACCGGCTGCGCCGTATCGCCATCGGCGCCCGTTCCCTGGTCGTCGGCCGCCCCCGCGCCATCCGTGGGCCCTCCGGACGGTTCGGTGCCCGCCGGAGCCGGGACCTGCGCGGCCGCGTTGCCTCCGCCCTGCAGATCGTCCGGGTGGATCCATCCGGGTGGGGGCGGTGCCGCTCGGAACCGCGAAGGGTCCGAAAGCACCAATTCCTTCGCCTTTTCGTGCGGCACGAAGAAATGCGAGCCGTCTCCCGTGGGCCCGTACCCTTCGGCCACCTCCCGCATCTCCTCCTGGTACTGCCGCAACAGGAAGGATCCCTCCTTCGCCCGCTCGACGAACAGGGTCTCGGCCTGCCGGTAGAAGAAGGCCACCAGCCCGATGCAGGCGATCAAGGTCAGCGCCGAAAGGGACGTCAGCAGGTTGAACAGCCGACGGTTCGGCATCACGTCGAGCTCGTGCCCGCCGCCGTGCTCGTGGTGCGTGTCGTGCTCGCTCACGGTCGTTGCCTCTCGTGGTTCCTCAGAAGTTCTCGAAGTTCAAGGACTCCTCGAGCCGCGGATCCCGCACGGGCACCAGCGCAGCGCGGCCGAGGGCCCAGCCGAAGACGGCCAGGAACGCCCCACCGATCCCGATGAAGGTCAGGACGTCGAGGATGCCGAAATGAATCTGGTCCGAGCCGTGCTCGTGGGCGAGCACCGGTTGGACGAGCCAGTACATGTCGAGGTACTGGCCGACCAACATCCAGGCCGCCCAGAAGACCAGGCTCGAGGCCTTGCGCTTCCAGCGGCGCGACATGAACAGAACGAACGGGATCGCGAAGCGACCGAAGACGAGGAGGAGGCTCAGAACGAGCCAGCCTCCGTGCCCGCGGTAGGCGAACCAGTACGTCTCCTCCGGAATCGAGGCGTACCAGTAGAGCATGTACTGGCTGTAGGCGATGTACGCCCAGAACACGCTGAAGGCGAACATCATCTTGCCGATGTCATGGTAGTGCTCCGGCGTCACGACGCCTCGCAACACGCCGGAGCGCTGTAGCAGCACCACGACCACCGCCAAGAACGCGTGGATCGACACGACGATCCCGGCGAAGTAGTAGACCCCGAAGATGGTCGAGAACCAGTGAGGGTCGAGGGACATGATCCAGTCGATGGCCGCGAAGGTCACCGAAAGCCCGAACAGCACGAGGCCGAACGGCGCGAAGCCCCGCATCTTGTGGGCGAGCGGCGCCGGATCCCCACTTCCGTCCTGCCGCGTGGACCACGTGTAGAACAGGAAGGCGACGATCGCCCACACGACGATGTAGACCACGCCGCGCACGAGGAAGTCCCCCGTGTTCAGGTACGGGGCCTTCCACGACAACATGGGATCGTTGGCCACGACCTCCTCGTGGGACCAGTGGTAGAGATCGTGGATCCCGAGGAAGATGGGTAGCGCGAGCAAGCCGAGGACGGGAAGCGTGATCATCACGTTCTCGGCGAGCCGGCGCACGACGATGCTCCATCCCGCCCGCGTGGCGTGCTGCACGAGGGTGAAGAAGTAGCCGCCCAGCCCGATGGCCAGCCAGAACAGCAACGAGGTCAGGTACGAGTAGTAGAACTGCTGCTCGTTGCCCGACTTCATGGCGAAGGCGCCGCCGATCCCCACGAGGGCCAGGACGCCACCGACCGCGGGCAGCTTGCGCCAGCCCGACTTCTCCGGCAGCCGAATCTGATCGGGGGCGAGGTCTTCGACCGATACGTGGTGGGCGCTCACGAGGCACCTCCTTCGGGGGCTCGGGTGGCCGCGAGGGCCTTGGGGACGGGCCGGTTTCGGGCCTCCTCGGGCACGTCGGAGGCCGAGGCCCGTTGGCTGGCCTGCAGGGTGCGCACCCACGCCGCGATGGCCCAGCGATCCTCCACCGGGATCTGCGCGGCGTAGGAGAGCATCGTGCCCTGACCGTCTGTGATCACCTTGTAGAAATAGCCGAGCGGCATGGCCGCAAGTCGCGGCTCGTGGAGGTTCTTCGGTTGCACCGCGAATCCTCCGCCACGTCGGGTCGCCATCCCTCGGCCCGTACCGAGATGATCGTGGCACGGAGCGCAGTAGATGTTGAAGCGCTCCTGCCCGCGATCGAGCAGCTTGCGGTCGAGCTTGATGCCCGGTGGAAGGGCGTCCACCAGGCGCCCGTCCGGGCCACGACCACGCCACAGATGATCGTCCTCCATCAGCCAGCCCACCGGAACCGTCCCCTCCGGCGGCAGGCGCATGGCGCGGCCGTCCTCGAACATGGGATTGGGTTCCTGCGGATCGAACCGCTGCTGGAAGTCCATGTTCTGCTGCAGGTGGATCGGCGGCTTCTCCGACGGGATCCCCCGGCAGCCGACGGTCCCGAAGGCCACGGCCGAAAGGCCGACGGCCACACGCACGAGCGAAGTCCTGGCAGGCATCAGTCTTCGACCTCCTCGACGGCGATGGCGCCAGCCTCTTCGAGCAGAGTCCTGGTGCGCACCGGATCGTAGTTGGGATCGCGCGCCTCGATCGCGATGAAGAACCCGTCGTCGGTCACCTTGGCGAAGCGGTCCGAGTTGAACAGCGAGTGGTAGAGCTGCGGCAGGCGATTGAGGGCGAACATGCCGAAGACGGCGCCGAAACTCCCGAGCAGGATGCCGAGCTCGAACGTGACGGGCACGAACGCCGGGTAGCTGTTGTAGGGCTTGGCGGAGATGATGAGCGGATAGTCCACGGCGGACATCCACCACTGCATCAGAAAGCCCAAGCCAGCCCCCGAAAAGCCCATGATGGCGACGATCCACGGCACGACGGAACGCCCAAGGCCCATGGCCTTCTCGAGTCCGTGTACCGGAAACGGCGAGTACGCGTCCCAGGCTGCGTATCCGGCATCGCGGACCTTCTCGCAGGCGTGGTAGAGGGCCGCCGGATTGGGAAACTCGGCGAGCAGTCCGTAGATCTTCTTGCGCTTAGGCATCCTTGTCACCCTCCTCGTCGGGGGTCTCGGACGAAGACGATTCGGTCTCGGGCTCGGCGGCCTTCGGACTCACCTTGGGCGGTTCGATGCCCATCTCCGAGGCATCCATGAAGGCGGTCCATCCCCTTGTCGTCGGCGCCTTCGGGGCCTCGGTCTTCGGGGCCTCCACCTGCGGAGCCTCCACCTTCGGGGCCTCCACCTTGGGCGCCTCCACCTTCGGGGCCTCCACCTTGGGCGCCTCCACCTTGGGCGCCGCGGCCGCCTCCGGTTGCTCCTCGGTCTTGCCCTCGTCCGCACCGGAGCTCGCGGGCTCGTCGCGGGTTTCGGGCACGGCCTCGGCCTGCGCGGCCTCGGAGCCTCCCTCCTGTTCGGCCGAGGCCTTGGCTTCCTTCGCCTCGTCCTCACCAGCCGACGGTTCGCTCTCCTTCACCTCCGGTTTCGCCTCCGTTGGCTCGGAGGGTTCCGTGGACGCCGCGCCGCCGCCTTCGACCGCCTCGAGCTGCGGTCCCTGCGCCGGCTGCGCCTCCCCACCGTGGTAGGACGGGTGGTGCGGGTCGGCCTTGGCCATGACGCCCTTGATCTCGGAGATCGCAATCATCGGCAGGTAGCGGACGAAGAGGGCGAACAGCGTGAAGAACAGGCCGAAGCTCCCCACGAGGGTTCCCCAGTCCCAGATGGTCGGGCTGAAGTAGTCCCAGCTCGAGGGCAGGAAGTCGTGGTGAAGCGAGGTCGCCACGATGACGAAGCGCTCGAACCACATGCCGATGTTGACGAAGATCGACAGGATGAACAGGGCCGTCGCGCTGCGACGAATCTTCTTGAACCAGATGAACTGCGGCGTGATGACGTTGCAGCTCACCATGATCCAGTAGGCCCAGGCGTAGTCACCGAAGGCTCGGTTGACGAAGACGAACGCCTCGTAGGGGTTGCCCGAGTACCAGGCGATGAAGAACTCCATCGCGTAGGCGTACCCGACGAGCGACCCCGTCAGCAGGATGATCTTCGCCATGTTCTCGAGGTGCTTCGTCGTGATGATGTGCTCGAGCGCAAACCACTTGCGCAAGGGAATCATCAAGGTGAGCACCATGCCGAAGCCCGAGAAGATGGCGCCGGCGACGAAGTACGGCGGGAAGATCGTCGTGTGCCACCCGGGAAGCTGGGAGACCGCGAAGTCGAAGGACACGATGGAGTGCACCGAGAGCACCAGCGGCGTCGCCATGGCCGCCAGGAGCAGATAGGCGCTCTCGTAGTTCACCCAGTGTCGGTGGGAGCCCCGCCAGCCGAGGGCGAAGGCCCCGTAGGCCAGCTTGGCCACGCGGCTCTTGGCCCGGTCGCGCATCGTTGCGATGTCCGGGATGAGACCGACGTACCAGAACAACAGCGAGACGGTGAAGTAGGTCGATACCGCGAAGACGTCCCACAGCAGCGGGCTGCGGAAGTTGGGCCACACGCCCATCTGGTTGGGCAGGGGCAGCGGCCAGTAGATGAGCCAGACCCGGCCGACGTGGATCGTCGGGAAGCTCAACGCGCAGATGACCGCGAAGATCGTCATGGCCTCCGCGGCACGGTTGATGGACGTACGCCACTTCTGCCGGAACAGGAACAAGATCGCGGAGATCAGGGTTCCCGCGTGACCGATACCGACCCAGAACACGAAGTTGACGATGGCCCAACCCCAACCGACCGGAATGTTGAGACCCCAGACCCCCGTACCTTCCCAGAAGAGGTAGCCGACCGAGAGCCCGAAGATCCCGAGCAGCGCGAGGGACAGAAGGAAGAAGATCCACCATGCCTTGGGAGGCTGCTCGATGGGCCGGGCGACCGCGTCGGTGACCTCTGCGAAGGAAGGGTCGCCTTCGACCAGGGGATAGCGGCCGACGAGGGGATCGAGCGGGTCGCGTTCGGCGATCTGAAGTTTCGATGCCGCCATGGTGCTCACGCAAGCTCCGGATGGGGGTTACGAATGCGGGCCAGGTACGTCGTGCGCGGATGGACGTTGAGATCGCGCAGGACGGCGTAGTTTCGGGGCTCGGCCTTGAGCTTGGACACCCGGGTGGACGGGTCCTTGACGTCCCCGAACACGATGGCGTCGGTCGGGCACGCCTGCTGGCATGCGGTGACGATCGTACCGTCGGGCACGATGTCCTCGCCCTTGGCGTGGGCCGCGATCTTCGCCTCCTGGATCCGTTGGACGCAGTACGTGCACTTCTCCATGACGCCGCGGAAACGCACCGTGACGTCCGGGTTCTTCTGCATCTGCTGCAACGGATCGATGTCGAGGTTGTAGTTGAAGAAGTTGAAGCGCCGCACCTTGAAGGGGCAGTTGTTGCTGCAGTAGCGCGTCCCGATGCAGCGGTTGTAGGCCATGTCGTTCAGCCCTTCGGGGCTGTGGGTGGTCGCCGCCACGGGACAGACCGTCTCGCACGGCGCCGCCTCGCAGTGCTGGCACATCATCGGCTGCACGATCGCCGTCGGCTCGTGCACGTCGCCGCGGTAGTACCGATCGATGCGCATCCAGTGCATCTCGCGGGCGTTGCCCACCTGCTGCTTGCCGACCACGGGGATGTTGTTCTCGGCCTGGCAGGCGACGACGCACGCGGAGCACCCGGTGCAAAGGCCCAGGTCCACGACCATGCCCCATTGCTGCTTGCCGGTCAGCTCGGGCGGCGTCCACAGGTGCTTGAGGCGCTCCTTGGGAATCAGGTTGACCTTCTCGACCCGATTCGGATCCGCCTCGTACTCCTCGTGGGTCATCTCGAGGGCGATGGGGCGCTCCGGGAAGTCGATACCCAGGTGCCGCTCCGGCACCATGGTGCCGTGGTCCTGGGTGGACACGAGCTTGTAGGTTCCCCCGGTCCTGGAGACCTGCGCCGGGGCGAACCACGCGCCGGGAGCACGCAGCGGCCCCACGTCGAAGCCCGTGTCCCGGGCGACGACGCCGTACCCCTTGTGGCCGTATCCCAGATTGACCGAAATCGTGCCGTCGGCCTGGCCCGGTGCGATCCACACTGGCATCTCCACGCTTCGGCCGTCCACGGTGATCTCGACCATGTCGCCGTTGGCGACGCCGAGCTCCTCCGCCGTACGAACCGACAGATAGGCCGCGTTGTCCCACACCAACTTGCTCATCGGGTGGGGCAGTTCCTGCAGCCACGCGTTGTTGGCGTAGCGGCCGTCGAAGAGCTTGGGATCGACGTGGACGTTCACCTCGACCCCGTCCGAGGGAAGGGCCGCATCCCGCGCCAGTTCGGCGATCTTGCCCCAATCTCGTGTGGGCGGCAGGGTACGCGGCGGCCGGGGCACGCCCGTGACGAGCCCGTCGTGGAGCCACTTGCGCCACGCCCGGTCGGAGAAGGCACCACCGAGCTTCGACATCCAGTGGCCCTTGACCAGGCTGTAGCCGTCCACCAGGTTGCCCGTGGCGAGAAGCCCCGCCAGTTCGAGCACGCTCTTGGTCTCGAAGAGGGGGGCGATCAAAGGCTGGCAGATGGTGATGGCCCCTTCGCTCGACTCGAGATCCCCCCAGGCCTCGAGGTCGTGGGAGACGGGCACGTGCCAGTCGGCCAAGAGCGCCGTGTCGTCCACGTAGAGCCCTGCATGGACCACCGTGGCCTTCTCGAGCAGGGCAGCAAGGCCCAGGGACCCCGGTGCATCGTAGGCCGGATTCGTGCCCAGGCAGACGACCGTGTCCACCGCACCGTCGGACAGGGCCTTGGCCAGATCCTCGAGATCGCCGTATTCGAGGTCGGCGTCGACCTGGTGCCACCTGAGGGACTTGCCCACGTTGCGAAGGGCGTGGTCGACGAGGTAGGCCAGGCCATGGACCCATGCGGGCTGGCGGATCCCGACGAGGACCGCCGACCGCTCCTTGTTCGCCGCCAGATCCTTGGCGAGCACCTCGATGAAGCGCCGGCTCCCCTCGTCGAGTTCGGCCACGGGCAGCCGACCGAGCAGGGCATCGACGCCCGAGGGGAACTGCACCGCACCTGCGTGCTTTTGCGCCAACTCCCGGGCCAACGCCACGAGCATCGGGCCGACCAGGGCCCCTCGAACGGCCCGGCGGTGGTCGGCCACCATCCCGGTGCTCGTGAAGTGGGGCTCGACCACGTACAGGCGCGACGGATCGTCGGCCGGCCCCTGGACGCGACGGCTACGCGACCATTCCTTGGCGAGCCGCACCGTGTCCGGCTCGGTGCCCAGGAAATCCGCATCGAAGGCGGCCACGACCGCGGCCCCGTCGAGGTGCCGACGCACCCGCGCCCCCTTGCCGCCGATGGCCTCCGCCGCGGCGATCGCCGCTGCCGGACCGGCGGGCTCGTCCACGACGATCCGGGCTCGGCCGAAGGCCGAGCGGAACGCGGCAAGCTGGGCCCGCATCGTCGGAGAGTCGGGGGATCGCACCACCACCGCGAGGTTCGCCCCGCCGCTGGCCTTGGCCTTCTCCCGGATCTCCGCGAGGGCGGCCTCGAAGGCGGCGAAATCCGACTCCCCTCCCCCGGAGAGCACGGTTCGGGAGCGCTCGGGATCGTAGAGGTCGAGCACGGAGGCCTGGGCCCAAGCCGTGGTCGCCCCCTGGGAGCCGGGATGCCGCGGATTGCCCTCGATCTTGGTGGGACGCCCGTCCTGGCTCTCGACGAGCAGGCCCTGCACCGAGCCGCCGAGGGCGAACGCCGTCGCGTAGTAGAGCGGCCGCCCCGGGATCATGTATTCGGGCCGCTTGGCGAACGGAACGATGTGTTCCACCGGCTTGCGCACGCAACCGGTCGTCGCCGTCGCGCCGGCGAGCGCCGCCGAGGCACCGAGGATGCCCATGAACCGGCGCCGGGAGACCCCGTCGGCCGGAAGCTCACTCGCCCCCTCGAGGAACTCGCCCTCGGCGAACCGGGTCGCCCGGGGATCGCCCGCCAGGGCCTCGAGGCTGCGCCAGTAGGTGGAACCAAACGGCTTCGTCGTGCTCATCGGTGGCACCCCGAGCAGTGAGTGGGAGGTTGGACCTTGCGCTTGCGCATCGGGTCTTTGTTGGGGTCGTAGTCGTGCTCGGCCGGATCCCAAGCCATGTTCGTCACCTGGTCGAGCGGACGCAGGTTCGGCTCGGGATTGCGGTGGCAGTCGAGACACCACGACATGGAAAGGGGCTCCTTGAGTTCGACCACGTCCTCGAGATCCACGCGACCGTGGCACGAGGCACAGCCCACGCCCGCCGCCACGTGGGGCCGGTGATCGAAGTAGACGTAGTCGGGCAGTTGGTGCACCCGCACCCACTGGATGGGCGCGCCCGTGTTGTAGCTCTCGCGCACCTTCTCGAGCCGCGGGCTGGTGGACTTGACCTGCGAGTGGCAGTTCATACAGGTCGCCGCGGGCGGCACCGCCGCGTGGGCGGCTCGCTCCACCGTGTTGTGGCAGTACCGGCAGTCGAGACCGACGTCGGACACGTGGAGGCGATGGCTGTACGGGACGGGTTGCTTCGGGCGGTACCCGACGTCCGTGAACTTGGGGGAGAACCAGTACCAGACCGCGAAGATCAGCCCGGCGCCGACGAGCGGAGCAAGCAGGCCTGCGACGACTGGGATGTGGTTCGTCCAACGGGGGAAGATGGCCGGCACGGCGTTTTCACCTCTCGTGGGAGACCATGGATTGCGCGTTGGGAAGGGGCGCGATGGGACGGGCGCGATGGGACGAGATGGGTCGGTGGGCGGATGGATGCACCGGTGCGGGGCCGCTTACGTGGACCACGCCCGCGGCGCGGCGGACCCTATCAGGCCCGCTCGGGGGTGACAACAGGCACCGGCCACGAAATCCACGGGGCGCACCCCGTGACGTGGCGCTCCCGCTGCGTACGGACAACTTCCATCGCCGCCAACGGATCACGTAAGCCAGCGTGCACTCCCAGCACCGTTCGACCCATGCGAGCCCGCCATCTTGCGTGCCCGATCGCCGATCTCGAACGTTGCGGCGGCGTGGCGGTCCGACGGCGATGACCTAGTCGAGTCACCCCCCACGCCCCGCTTCCGTCATGTCGGCCCCTGGCCGTGCCATGCGGGGGCGAGGGTCTTGAGGAACTGGACGACGGCGTCGAGATCTCCCGGGTCGAGGTACGTAAACGGCGGCATGCCCCGCTCGGGAAGTCCCCGCAAAATTCGCGTGCGCAGTTCGTCGTCCGTCGGCAACCGATCCTCGCCGCCGACCGTCGCCGGGTAGACGCCGCGGGTGAGGTCGGCCGGCGGCCGGGCGAGGGTCCGTGCCGAAGGCCCCTTCCCGTCCCCGCGCGCCCCGTGGCAGGTGGCACAACGCAGCATGAAGACGCGCTGGCCCCGTTCGAGGGTGGCCGCATCCACCGTGACGCCACCGAGCACCATGGGCTCGGTAAACCGTGGCTGCGACGTCTCGCAGGCGGCAGCCACGGCGATCACGAGAACCGTGCGCTCGATCCACCCCATCGCCCGACCTCACTGGGCGGGAACGAGACCGTCGCGCCGAGCCTCGCGCAACACGTGCTGCGAGCGGTGGAAGACCTCGTCGAGCCCGAGTTCGTCGATACCGTAGTAGCCCCGCACGCCGCCACGCGGTCCCACCAGGGCCACCTTCGTGGAGTGGGCGATGTCGTAGCGCCCGTCCGGTTGCTCGGCCCGGTCGCCCACGCCGAGCCGAAACCCCTGCTCGAGCAGGGCGCGCACGTCCGCTTCGGCCCCCGTGACGAACGTCCAACGCTCCGGGTCGGCGCCGATGGTCTCGGCGTAGCGAGCGAGCACCTCCGGCGTGTCCCGCTTCGGGTCCACGCTCACCGAAAGGAGCCGCACCGGCAGCCCATGGGCCTCGTAGCGCTCCGCGAGGGACTTCATGGCCGCCGTCACCTTGGGACAGGTGCTCGGGCAGCTGGTGAAGAAGAAGCTCACCACCCACACGTGCCCCTCGAGATCGGAGCGGCGAAACGGCGTGCCGTCCTGGCGCACGAGTTCGAAGTCGGGCAGCTCGAACATGACCGGCGGCGGCTCGGGGACGTGGCGCAGGAGCGGACGCAGGGCCGTCAAGGTGACGACGCCCAACACGGCGGCGATGATCCAGATGTGCCGCCGCAGGAACGCAAGATGGGGCGGAACCGGACGGTCGGCGAGATCCGGTGGCATCGCGGGCATGGATCAACCTCCGAGGCGCGAGAGTGCGACGTCGGCCGCCAGAAAGATCGTCAGGAGGGGCAGGTAGGCCAGGGACGCGAAGAAGAAGCGGCGCGCCCACCGATCCCCGGCGGCGTCGTCGAGACCGAGGAACGCGTAGGCCATGAACCCGATCCCCAGGGCGAACGCCCCGTAGACGTAGAGCCACCCGGCGACCCCGAGGGGCGCGAGCATCAACGAGACCGGAACGAGCACCATGGACCAGGCGACGGCCTGGATCTTCGCCATGGGAACGCCTCGGACCAACGGCACCGTGCGGATCCCCGCCTGGGCGTAATCTCGGCCTCGGAAGAGCGCGATGGCCAGGAAATGGGGGATCTGCCAACACAGCAGGATCCCGAAGAGGACGAGCCCGGGGCCCGTCAGCTCGCCGGTGACCGCGGTCCACCCGAGCAACGGGGGCGCCGCTCCCGGGATCGCCCCGATGGCGAGGGCCAGGGGCGTCCGGTACTTGAGCGGGGTGTAGACCGCGACGTACCCCACGAGGGCGAGGGCCCCCAGGGCGGCCGTGAGGAGGTTCGCCGCCACGGCCAGGGTCGCAATCCCGGCGAGACTCGAAAGCCCGGCGAAGATCAGGGCTTCCCGGGCCGACAGCCGCCCGGCCGGCAGGGGCCGCCGCCGGGTGCGTCCCATCTTGCCGTCGGTGTCGCGCTCGAGCCACATGTTGAAGGCATTGGCCCCGGCCACCACCGCCGCTACGCCGAGAACGACGGCGACGGCGCGCACCGGACCGATGCTCGCGGGCGCGAGCAACATCGCCCCGGCCGTGGTCAACACGCACATGCGGGTGACCCCGGGTTTCGTCAGGGCGAGGAAGTCGGCGGGACGGGCCATGGCCGGGCGGCGCGAACGATAGCAGCTCGGCGGCCGGCCGGCCGCTCACCCCGAGCGTTCACATGGCCACGCCCTTCTGGCCGTGGCGACAGAAGCTGTCGAGGGCCCGGAAGGCGTCGGCGCAAGGGCACTTCTTGCGGCTCTTGCACGGCGTCCCGCGCTCGGCGCAGCGATCGAACACCCACTGCGCGCGGGCCGAGCGCCCCTCGATCTTCGCACAGGCTTCGGATCGGTCACGCCCGGCGAGGCAATGGGTCATGATCTTCGGCACGCCGTGGTCGCACAGGGGCTTGTTGGCCGAACAGGACGCATGCCACGAAAGCACGGCATCGACGCAACCTTCGACGTCGAGGTTCGGGCCCTTAGCGTCCATCTCGGCCTGGATCTCTCGGAAGTGGGCCTCGGACTGGCCATAGCGATAGGTGGCCAGGATCCCCATGGCGACGGCGACCACGGCGACCACGCCGAGCACGACGGACAGGCGCGGGCCGGTGGGATCGTGGGGCGGGCCGGACGCTTCGGTCACGCCGCGAACCTACGCCCGGCCGGGCCCCCGGGCAACCGACCGCACGATGCAGCCGGGAGCGTCACGCCCGCCCGCGCAGCATGCCGTACCAGTACAGGCGCGGCAGCACCTGGGTCTTGAGCACCCACATGCTCCACCGTTCCTTGGCCTGGTCGAAGGGGAAGGTCTCGGCGGGGCGGCCCTCGTAGTCGAACTCCGCCAGCATCACCCGACCGTAGCGGGTGGTGAGGGGGCAGGAGGCGTAGCCGTCGTAGGTCGCGGCAAGCGGCCGTCCGGCCCGGTGGGCGAGGAGGTTGTCCACGAGCACCGGCGCCTCCTTGCGCACCGCGGCCCCCGTCTTGCTCGTGGGCAACGAGCTGGCATCGCCGAGGGAGAAGATATCCGGGTAACGCACGTGCTGGAGCGTGTACTTGTCCACGTCGCACCATCCCGCCTCGTTGCCGAGGCCGCTGTCGGCGATGAAGCCGGGGGGGGCCTGGGGCGGGGTGACGTGGATGAAGTCGTAGCGCACGATCTCCTCGCGATCGCCGTGGCGGAACACCGCTTCCCGGCTGGCCGGACGAACGGCCACGAGTTCGTGGGAGAAGCGGGTGTCGATGTCGCGCGTCTCCACGAGGCGTTCGAGGGCCACACGGTACTTCTCCACCCCGAAGATACGCTGTCCCGCGGACGCGAACACCACGTTCGTCCGGCCCCGGATCCCCTTGCGGCGAAACAGGTGGTCGGCGAGCCACATGATCTTCTGGGGGGCCCCGGCGCACTTGATCGGCCCTTTCGGAAAGGTGAAGACGGCCGTTCCCGCGTCGAGGGCATCGAGCATGGGAAAGGTCTTCTCCACGAAGCGGGCGTCGTAGTTGCTGGCGATGCCGTGGTCGCCCACGGCGCCGTCGAGCCCCTCGATGCGCTCCCATGCCAGGCGAATGCCCGGGGCGACGACCAGTTGCTCGTAGCCCACCGTGCCGCCGCCCTCGAGGTCGACGGTGCGGCGCTCGGGGTCGATGGCGGCCACGCGATCGCAGATCCACGTGACGCCCTCGGGGACGTAGCGCGCCTCGCTGCGGGCCGAATCGGCGAGACGGTAGAGGCCGCCGCCGACGAGGGTCCAAAGGGGTTGGTAGTAGTGGACCTCGCTCGGTTCGACGATGGCGACGTCGAGTTCGGGAGCGGCGCGCCGCAGTCTGGCAGCGACGGTGATGCCGGCGGTTCCGCCGCCTACGATGACGACGCCGTGGGTGCGTGGCGATGAGTTCATGGTCGGTTCCCGA
>RFGU01000087.1 GCA_003696955.1 Deltaproteobacteria bacterium
ACCCATGGCCGCGTACGGTCCCGAGTCCTGGCAGCGTGCGATCTCGATTCTCGCCCTCACGGGGAGCCTCGCCTGCGGGGGCGGGGGCGGGGCACAGGGCACGGCCACGGAGGGCACCAGCGGCACGGGTGGGAGCACGGGAGGATGCATGCCGGGGACGGAGGGATGTGCGTGTGCGGCCGGCGGCCAGTGCGCAGGGGATCTCACCTGCGTCAACGGCACCTGCGTGGCGGGCATGTGCGGGGACGGGATCGTCCAGGCCGGCGAGGCGTGCGATGCCGGGGCGGCCAACAGCGACACCGGCGTGTGCAAGTCGGACTGCACGGCGCAGGTCTGCGGTGACGGCTTCGTGGGGCCCGGGGAGGGCTGCGACGACGGCAACACGGAAGACGGCGACGCCTGTACGAGCGACTGCAAGCTGGCAAGCTGCGGCGACGGCGTGGTGGACATGGGGGAGGCCTGCGACGACGGCAACGACGTCGACGAGGACGGCTGCACGAACAACTGCACCCTTCCGGCGTGTGGAGACGGGATCGTGCAGGCGGGGGAGGAGTGCGACGACGGCAATGGGAACAACGGCGACGCCTGCCTTTCGACCTGCAAGGCCGCAAGCTGCGGTGACGGGTTCGTATGGGACGGCGTGGAGGCCTGCGACGACGGCAACGACGACGATACCGACGGTTGCCGTTCCGACTGCACCCTCGCGACGTGCGGGGACGGGATCGTGCAGGTGGGCGAAGAGTGCGACGAGGGGGCGGGCAACGATGACGCCGGCATGTGCAAGACGAACTGCACCTTCAACGTCTGCGGGGACGGCAAGCTCTACGTGGGGGTGGAGGCGTGTGACGACGGCAACCAAGAGGACGGCGATGCCTGCCCGACCACCTGCGAGCCCGCGGCCTGCGGTGACGGGTTCGTGTGGGAGGGGATGGAGCAGTGCGACGACGGCAACACGCAAGACGGCGATGCCTGCAACGCGGACTGCACGCCGAACGTCTGCGGCGACGGCATCGTGCACATGGGCGTGGAGGAGTGCGATGCCGGGATGGCGAACAACATGGCGGGCAACGGCTGCACGGTGGATTGTCTCCTGCCGCCGACGGCCATGACGCTCGACGCGAACACAGCCGTCTACAAGCAGTTCAACAGCAACCAATACGCTCCGGCGAACCCCGATCAGACGGATCCGGGCACGCCGATGCCCATTCGCGGATTCAACGTCGTCGGTTTCAATAGTTGTTGCATCAACGCCAGGGTCGTCTACAAGACACAGATCCTCACCACCGAGGCCGACGTGGTGTTCGTCGGCGGGGTCCCGACGCTGGTGCACGGCACCTACAACGGCAATTGGCCCGCGGCCGTCGGGCCGGCGACGGACAATCCCACGGATTACGTACTACCGGATCCGGTTGCCTGCCCCGACGACGAGTGGCTGGTCGGGCTGAAGGCCGCGACGGGCGCCTACGTCGACCGGCTCAAGTTGGTGTGCGCTCCCCTTGAGGTGCAGCGGGTCGGCGACGACTACGTCGTCCAACGCGGGCCCGTCGAGGAGCTTCCGGTGCTTCCCCCCGGCTTCAGCTGGAACGGTGGCAACAAGTCGATCCAGTGCGAGGGCGACCAGATCGTCGGACGGATCTACGTTGCGGGCGACGGTCGGCACACGGCCCTCGGGATCCACTGCTACGATCCCGTGCTCGTGCAATAGGGGGCCTGCGGCCGGTCCCTTCGGCGGAGCCCCGCCCGAGGGGCGGGGGATTTGCTAGCCTCGCGCCGCCCATGCCCTACGACCACGAAGCCATCGAGACCCGCTGGCAGGCCTACTGGGAGGCGCACGAGACCTTCCGGGCCGACCTCGACCCGAGCCGACCCAAGTTCTACGTGCTCGACATGTTCCCCTACCCCTCGGGGGACGGGCTCCACGTGGGCCACGCCGAGGGGTACACGGCCACGGACATCGTCGCCCGCTACAAGCGGATGCGCGGCTTCAACGTGCTGCACCCCATGGGGTGGGATGCCTTCGGGCTTCCGGCGGAACGCTACGCCATGAAGACGGGGACGCATCCGGCGGTGCAGATGGAGCGTTGCGCGGCCAACTTCCGCAGGCAGTGCAAGCGCCTGGGCTTTTCCTACGACTGGTCGCGGGAGATCAACACCACCGATCCCCGCTACTACAAGTGGACCCAGTGGATCTTCCTCAAGATCTGGGGAAGCTGGTTCGATCCGGAGCAGAACAAGGCCCGTCCCATCGAGGAGCTGCCGATCCCGCCCGAGGTGAGGGCGAAGGGCGAGAAGGCCGTGCGGGCCTACCAGGACGAGCATCGCCTGGCGTACCTCACGAATGCGCCCGTCAACTGGTGCCCGGAGCTTCGCATCGTGCTCGCCAACGAGGAAGTCGCCGAGTACGTCGAGCAGGGCTACGAGGTCGTGCGCAAACCCATGACCCAGTGGATGCTGCGGATCACGGCCTACGCCGAGCGGCTGCTCGCCGACCTCGACGAACTCGACTGGCCCGAGAACCTCATCGAGATGCAGCGCAATTGGATCGGCCGGTCGGAGGGGGCAGAGATCGACTTTTCGGTGGACGGCCACGATGCGACGATCACCGTCTTCACGACGCGGCCCGACACCCTCTACGGTGCGACGTACATGGTGCTCGCCCCCGAGCACCCCTTGGTGGCGAGGATCACGACCGACGATCGCCGGGAGGAGGTCCGGGCCTACGTGGACCGGACCCTCCACCGCACCGAGCGCGAGCGGCAGGCCGAATCCGCCGAAGGCGTCAAGACGGGGGCGTTGACCGGGGCCTATGCCGTGCATCCCTTGACCGGGGCCAAGATCCCCATCTGGATCGCCGACTACGTGCTCATGGGGTACGGCACCGGGGCCATCATGGCGGTGCCGGCCCACGACGAGCGCGACCACGCCTTCGCCCGGACCTTCCGGCTGCCCATCGTGCAGGTGGTCGCGCCGGCCGACGGACGCGCCGTGGACATCGAGCAGGAGGCCTTCTGCGAGCCGGGCGTCGCCGTAAACTCCCCCGCCATCGAGGGCCTTCCCACGGCGCAGGCCAAGGCGAAGATGATCGAGGTGCTCGAGGAGAAGGGGGTGGGGCGCCGTCGCGTGACGTACAAGCTGCGGGACTGGTTGTTCTCGCGCCAGCGCTACTGGGGCGAGCCGTTCCCCCTCATCCATCGGCCCGACGGCACGGTGGAGGCGGTGCCCGAGGAGGAGCTTCCCGTCACGTTGCCGGATCTCGACGACTTCAGCCCGTCCGAGACGGGCGAGCCGCCGCTTGCCAAGGCCAAGGACTGGGTGGAGCTGCCCGACGGCTCGCGGCGCGAGACGAACACCATGCCGCAGTGGGCCGGTTCGTGCTGGTACTACCTGCGCTACTGCGATCCGCGAAACGACGAACGCTTCGTCTCGCCGGAGGCCGAGCGGTACTGGATGCCGGTGGATCTCTACGTCGGCGGCGTGGAGCACGCCGTCTCCCACCTGCTCTACAGCCGATTTTGGCACAAGGTGCTCTACGACCTGGGGTACGTCTCGACGAACGAGCCGTTTCGCCGCCTCGTCAACCAGGGGATGATCCTCGGCGCCACCTTCGTCCCCAAGGATCGTCGCCGCCGCGCGGACGGCAAGCCGGTGCAGTACCTGCCCCACGAGGTGGAGCGAAGGGAAGGGGAGGGCGGCGAGGTTCGCTACGTCGTGCGGGAGACGGGCGAGGAGGTGGAGATCCAGTGGGACAAGATGAGCAAGTCCCGGGGCAACGTGGTCAACCCCGACGAGGTGGTGGCCGAGTACGGCGCCGACACCCTTCGCGTCTACGAGATGTTCATGGGGCCCCTCGAGCACAGCGCCCCGTGGCAGACGGAGGGCGTGGCGGGGATCCACCGCTTCCTCGGGCGGGTCTATCGGCTCTTCTTCGAGGAGACCCCCGACGGGGACCGGCTGCGCACCCTCGCCGAAGGTGAAGGGACCGATCGGCAGCGTCGCCTGCTCCACCGAACGATCGCGGACGTGACCGAGCGCATCGAGAAGTTGGCGTTCAACACGGCGATCAGCGCCCTGATGGTGTTCGTGCGGGACATCGCGAGCGAGGCCGAGCCCCTTCCGCGGATGGCCGCCGACGCCTTCGCCCGGCTGCTCGCACCCTTCGCACCGCACCTTGCCGAGGAGATCTGGCACGCCCTCGGCCACGCCGACAGTCTGGCCTACGCCCCGTGGCCCGAGGCGGATCCGGCGGCCCTCGAGGCCGAGACGTTCCCGCTCGTGGTCCAGGTCGCCGGCAAGCGCCGGGCCGAGATCCAGGCGCCCGTGGATGCGACGAAGGAGGAACTCATCGAGCTTGCGCAGAAAGCGCCCGAAGTCCAGCGACACCTTCAGGGCCGCACGCCACGCAGGGTCGTCGTCGTGCCCAAGCGGCTCGTGAACTTCGTTCTGTAGCACCGTGGACCTAGGGCACGCCGCCGCCCTGCGCCGGTGCGCGCGACGCCGAACATTTGGTATCGTGGCCGCTACGGGAGGGGGCCCCGTCCGGCTCCCCGGCGACTCGCCTCGCTGCACGCAAGCTCTGGAAGGAACGACGAAGCACCATGAAGTCCAATCTTGCCATCTCTTCCGTCGTGTTCGCGGGTCTGTTCGTGGCAACCGGATGCGGAGACGACGGTCGCCAGGAGACCTCGACCACGACGTTGCCGACCACGGGCATGACGTCGGTGGGTCCCGGTGGCACCGAGTCCACCGCTACCAGCACGAGCACGACGGGCGACACGACGATCAAGTTCGACAGCCAGCAGGAGACCACGGGGGGCGGCGGTTGCAACGCCGATCTCGGGTGTACGGACCAGATCGATCTGCTCTTCGTCATCGACAACTCGGGGACCATGGCCGAGGAGCAGGAGAACCTCGCCCGCAACTTCCCCTTGCTCATCAAGCGCCTCGAGGAGCTCAAGGACTCCGAGGGCAACATGGTCAACCCCGACGTCCAGATCATGGTGACCACCACGGACTTCGGGAACCAGCTTTGCACCCAGTTCCAGAAGCACGATCCGGAGAAGGGTGCTCCGATCACCACCGGCTGCAACGCACGGATCGATCGGTTCACCGGGCTCGATCCCAACAACCCCGTCATGGTGCCCGAGGCCTGTACGAACGTCTGTCCGACGGACGTGGTCCCGAGCGGCGACCCGTTCATCCATTTCTGGGGCCCCGGGCAGGACGAGAACAACATCCCCGACGTGCCGCCCGCCGACATCAACGGTGACGGCCAGGACGACAGCGAGGTGGCCCAGGCCCTCGCCTGCATCGGTCCCCAGGGCATCGACGGCTGTGGCTACGAATCGCCCCTCGAGAACATGATGCAGGCACTCAATCCGGGTGCCTCGTGGAACCAAGGCTCCAAGCCCTTCCTGCGGGACGGTGCCCTCCTGGCCATCGTCATCGTGACGGACGAGGCCGACTGCTCCATCAAGGATCCGTCCGTCATGACGGACCCCATGTTCATGGAGACGAATCCCGACAACAACATGCAGCAGCCGACGAGCGCCGTGTGCTGGAACGCGGGCGTCACCTGCACCGGGCCGGACATGAACGGGGAGTACTCGAACTGCACGTCGGCCAACAACGACAAGCTGCAGCCCATCAGCCGCTACACCGACTTCCTCATCGGGTATTTGCGAGACACCCTCAAGAAGGAGGTCATCATGCTCGGCATCCTCGGCGTGCCGAAGGTGACGGCCCACAATCCCGATCCGCCCTTCGAGCCCATCGCGGGCGGCGTGATGGACCTGGTCTATCGCGACTGGAAGGACGGCCAGTACCCCATGGGGGACATCCTGCCCGACGAGTGGGCCAATGGCGTCACGGCGGCCGACAAGGAGTTCGACTTCGGCATCGGCCCCGGATGCACGGGCGAGGACGGGATGGGCGGATTCACGGGCCAGGCCATCCCGCCCGTGCGTGTCAAGGAGGTCTGCGAGGCGCTCAACATCGACAACGGTGACGGCACCACCGACGTGCGGTGCTGCATCGAGTCCATCTGTGACACGGACTTCTCCGCAGCCATCGACTGCCTGACCGGTATCATCGGGGAGAGCATCCAGATCCCCGGCTGAGGCCGAAGGGACAGCGATACGAAGGCGGCCGGCCCCATCGCGGGGTCGGCCGTCCTACGTCAGGGGGAGGGGACCCCGTGCTGGGTCAGGCGGAGGCCTTGCGACGGGCGCTCTCGCGCTCGACGCGGCGCAGGTGGCTGCTGCCGCTTCGGGTGATCCGTACCCGTCGTTTGGCGCCACTGCCCTCGAAGTGGACGAAGCCCCGCGTCTTCAGGTTGCGCAGGACGAGGCGCGCCTGGTCGCTCGTCAGCTTCGTCAAGGTGGCGATCTCGGACTCGCGAACGGGCCCTTGGCTCGCCAGACACGCAAGGACACGGATGTCGCCATCCGGCACGTCGGCTCGCCGCCGAATCACCTGGGGCGTTGCATCCTCGGCCTTGGCGGCCTTCTCGGCCCGTTGGGCCCGCGCGGCAACGGCCCCGCGTTGGGCCGCTTCGATGAGTTCGGCCACGGTGAAGTGGCCGAGGGCGCGTTCCATCATGGGGGCCTTGCGGGCGGCATCGACGAGTTCGCCCAAGGTAGCCTCGTCGGGGAGTTGCTCCACGACCTCACGAAGGACCTGCCGGACGGATGCGATCAAGGCGTCGTGGGCGCCGGTTGTGGGTGTTTCCTCGGATTGGCTCATCACACGATCCCTAGACTTGGGTATGCAATGCGGGCACTCGTTGCGGATCTCGGCGCTCCGGCCCTGGATCGCCCTATCCGCGCTGGCCGGATCGCGATCCGGCCCACCAGCGATGCCATTGCAGGAATATCGTGGGGCGAAACGGCCGATCTGTCAAGGATCGCGTGCATGGCGGGCTTTGTGATTGGACCATGGGTAGGGGCGTTCGGGTTTCGGTCGGCAGACGACCCAATTGGGTCATGGCACCGGCCAAGACCGGGGTGATCGCTGTGCCGAGCCGACGCAGGCGGCGCCCAATGCCCGGTCCCGGGCCCCTCGGCGGCATCCCACGCGTGCGGGTTGACAGGCCGCGGTCCTCGGTGGGAAAGCCCGACCGACCATGGAGTCCCAGCGAACGGTGCGTCGCATCGAGATCGAAACCCACCCGCGGGCGCGTTTCGACGGGCGGGCGGTCGATCCCACCGCCCGCGATCTACTCGACAAGATGCGCAACTGGGTGGGGATCGTCCCGCGGCGAATCGCCACGCGCAAGGTCTACTTGCTCGACATCGCCATGTCGGATGCCGAGGCGCAACGCGTGCTCGAGGCCCTCGTCGATCCGGTAGGCGAGAGGGGTTGCCTCGGTCGACTCGACGACCGCGCCGACGACGATGGCACGCTTCCGTGGGTGGTGACGGTCCATTTTCTGCCGGGTGTCACCGATGTGGTGGGGCGGACGGTGCGGCGCGTGGTGTCCGACGAACTCGGTCGACCCATCGAAGGCGCGGCGGCCAGTGGACGCCAGGTGCTCCTGTGGGGACTCGAGCGGGAGGACGTGGAGCGAGTGGCCCGGGAGGTGCTCTACAACCCTCTCATCGAACGAGTGCGCATCGAGCGGCCACCCCGGTCCGACGATGTCGAATTCCCCCGTGCCGGGGTGCCGCAGACCCCGCCTGTGCGGACCGTGCCGCTACGTGACGCGGACGACGAAACCCTGCTGTCGATCTCACGCAAGGGCATGTTGGCCCTGTCGTTGGCCGAGATGCGTGCCATCGCGGCGCACTTTCGGGCGTGTGGGCGAGATCCCACGGATGCCGAACTCGAGTGCCTCGCGCAGACGTGGAGCGAACACTGCAAGCACAAGATCTTTTCGGCGAGGATCGACTACACCGGCCCCGACGGCGAGCGCCGCATCGTCGACGGTCTGTTCAAGACGTTCATTCGTGCGGCGACGGACGAGGTCGCCCGCAACCGTGCCGCGGCGGGGATCGACGGCGGTGCACCCTTCCTCGTCTCGGTGTTCCACGACAACGCGGGCGTCGTGCGCTTCACCGAACGCGACCACCTGGTCTACAAGGTGGAGACCCACAACTCGCCGTCGGCCCTCGATCCCTACGGGGGGGCGCTCACGGGCATCGTGGGCGTCAACCGCGACAGCTTCGGGACGGGCATCGGCGCGGACCTGCTCGCCAACGTGTGGGGTTATTGCTTCGGCCCGCCCGACTACGCGGGGCGTCTGCCCGAGGGGCTCATGCACCCCCGGCGCATCCGCGACGGCGTGCACCACGGGGTCATCGACGGCGGCAATCACAGCGGCATCCCGTACATGCGCGGCTGGGAGATCTTCGATCCGTGCTACGCGGGCAAGCCGCTGGTCTTCTGCGGCACCGTGGCGGTGATGCCCGTCGAATCGGCCGGGCGCCCGACCCACGAAAAGCCCGTCTCCGTGGGCGATTTCGTGGTGATGGTGGGGGGCCGCATCGGCAAGGACGGGATCCACGGGGCGACGTTCTCGAGCCTGGAACTCAGCGCGGAGGCGCCGGTGCGCGCGGTCCAGCTCGGCGATCCCATCGTGCAGAAGATGATGTTCGATGCGCTCACCGAAGCCAGGGATCTCGGGCTCGTAAGTGGCCTTACGGACAACGGCGCCGGCGGATTGTCGAGCAGCGTGGGCGAGATGGCCGAACTCACCGGGGGCGCGCGGATCGACCTTGCTCGCGCGCCCCTCAAGTATCCGGGCCTCGCCCCGTGGGAGATCCTGGTGAGCGAGGCCCAGGAGCGGATGACGGTGGCGGTTCCTCCCGACAGGATCGATGCATTCCTCGATCTTTGCGCGCGGCGGGAGGTGGAGGCGACCGTGCTCGGGACGTTCACCGACACCGGGCGCTTCGAGGTCTTCTACGGCGATGCGCAGGTGGTGGACCTGCCCCTCGAATTCCTGCACGACGGGGTGCCGCGCATGGAGTTGTCGGCCGAGTGGTCGCCGCGGGCGGTCACGCCGACGTCCAACCGCGTATCCCATCCGTCCGTCGCCGATGCGCTGCTCGGTCTCTTGGCTCGGCCGGGATTCGCGAGCCTCGAACACTATGCGCGCCACTACGATCACGAAGTGAAGGGACTGTCCGTCGTCAAGCCCCTCCTCGGCGTGCGGGGTGACGTGCCCGCGACGGCGACGGTCATGCGTGCACGCCACGGACGCGACGAGGGCGTCGTGCTGGCCGAGGGCGTCCATCCCTTCTACGGTGCCTTCGACCCCAAGGTGATGGCGCATGCCGCCGTAGAGGAGGGAGTGCGCCGTGTCCTGTGTGCAGGGGCACGAATCGATCGCATCGCGGCCCTCGACAACTTCTGTTGGCCCGACCCCATCGCCAGCGAGAAGACGCCGGACGGTCGCTTCAAGCTCGGCCAGCTCGTCCGGTGCTGCGAGGGCCTCTACGAGGCGTGCGTCGCCTTCGGCGTGCCCCTCGTGAGCGGCAAGGACTCCATGAAGAACGACGCCGTGTTCGAGGGCGTCAAGATCTCCATCCTTCCCACGCTCCTCGTGAGCGTGCTCGGCCAGATGGACGACGTGCGGCGGGCGATCACCTTGCGGCCGTCCCGGCCGGGCGACGTGCTCTTCCTCCTCGGCCCACCCGACGCCGCCCCGGTCCTGACGGAGTACGAGCGAGCCTTCGGCGTACCTCCGGGCGATACGGCACCTCCGCCTTCGCCCGAGACCTGCCGGTCGTGGGCGCGCGCCTTCGTGGACGTTCGGGATCGAGGATGGGTGCGGGCCGCCCATGCCGCGGGGCGGGGCGGGCTTGCGGTGGCCCTCGCACACATGGTGCTGGCCTCGGATCTCGGCCTCGACGTCGTGCTCGACTCGGTACCGGCCGATGCGCGGGCCGTGTTGTTCGGCGAGAACCTTGGGAGGTACCTCGCGGTGGTTCCCGACGAGCACGCCGAGGCGTTCGCCGCGGCGACGTCCGCCCACCGGATCGGGACGGTCACGGAGACCGGGCGCCTGGCGATCCGTCGCAAGGGGCGGACGCTCGCGGCTCTCGACGTCGACACCTTGCGCCGCGCCTACCGCACGGAGGAGGATGCCCATGGCTGAGACGACCGGCCGTCCGCGCGTACTCGTACCGACGGGCTATGGTCTCAACTGCGAGGCCGAGACCATCTACGCCGTGGAACGTGCAGGCGGATGCCCCGTCGCGATGCACATCTCGGATTGGGTCCACCGTGGACCGTCGGTCCTCGACGACGTCGCCATGGTGGTGTTCATCGGCGGCTTCTCCTTCGGCGATCACATCGCCTCGGGGCGTGCGCTGGCCCACCTGCTGCGAGCACGCATGGGGGACGCCCTCGCGCGCTTCGTGGACGAAGGTGGGATCGTCTTGGGGATCTGCAACGGATTCCAAACCTTGGTGAAGATGGGGCTCCTTCCGGCCCTCGGCCGCACGGCGGGCGGGCCGCTGGCGACGCAACAGGTGACGTTGACGGCCAACGAGCGGCTCGGGTACCGGGACGCGTGGGTGCGCCTGCGAGTCGATCCGGCCAGCCCCTGCGTGTTCACTCGGGATCTCGGGGACCTCGTCTTCTCCTGCCCGGCACGCCACGGCGAAGGGCGGCTCGTCTTCGGTGAGCACGCCACCTACGAGGCCCTTTCGGCCGCCGGGCAGATTCCGGTTCGGTACGTCGACGCCGACGGGCACCCCACCGAGCACTGGCCCGACAACCCGAACGGCTCCCGCGGGGGCGCGGCCGGGCTTTGCGATGCGACCGGGCGGATCTTCGGCCTGATGCCCCACCCCGAGGCGTTCGCCTACCCCGAGAATCATCCCCACTGGGACGTGGGCGCCGGAGAGGAGCCCATCGCCGCGCGTCTGCTCGGTGCGGGCCTCACCCACGCACGATCGTCCTGACGCGCAACGAGCGGCGTCCACCCCCGTCGTGGCGTCCCAGGTCACCGTAGCGCTCCGCGCGATGCGCACGCTCGGTGGCGCCGCGAGGAGAGCGGCACGGCGCACCAGACGCCGCGGCGCCGTCGTGGTGCGCAGGCTCCACCCGCCTGCACGTCGGTCGGGACACGACCGGCGGTGCCGCGTGCGGCGACGGGCCGCCGGCGAAGCGACATGTGCGTCCTCGACGCACGACCTGTGGCCCGTGTCCGTGTGTCATCCTAGGTGGCATGGGTGACGTCGCCTCTCCCGTTCGCGCCGATGCACGGGCACTGCGTTCCATGCATCGTGGCAAGATTGCGGCCCTGTCCGCGGTGGCGATCGTGGCCGCCGCAGCGGCCGCCTATCAACTTACGCGCCCCGCCGGACGCGGCAATTCCGAGGATCCGGCGAAGGTTCTGGTGGTCACCCGCGACCGCCCGACGGGCACGGCTGCCATGTTGCGCGACGCTGGGTTCGTGGCCGAGGAGTTCGGGCGGGCGGCGCTCTTGCGCAAGGCCGAGGACGAACTCGATCCTCTCCCACCGTCGGAGGGCGACGCGCTGCTACAGCTCGCCGATCTCTACGGCTACGGGCACGTCGTCTTCGTGGATCCCGAGGCGAGTGCCTTCGAGGGGATCGATCTCGATGGACCCGTCGAGAGACTCGACCAAGCACGATTCGCCGTGATCTCGGCGGGAGATCTGGCGTTTCCACATCGATTGACCGTTGCGGAAGAACCGCCGCCCTACCTCTCCGACCGCTTCGCGCCCCTCGTCGAAGCCATGTTCGCCCAGCCCGCGCTGCAACCCGTGCTCGAAGACGATCCGCCGACGATCGCCACGGTGCGGTTGGCGGATCGTCTTGCGAACGGGATCGATACGTTGGAGCGTATCGTTGCCGCGAAGGACCGGGTGGAACGTGTCGTTCGAGCATACGAGGCCTTGGTCTCGGACGTGCCCGTGGGTGCGCCGCGCACCGTGGCGGACCCGTACCTGGCGGGGCGGATGGCCCTTTTGTCGGACGGTTCGGCGCTGGTCATGGGGCGCCGTTTCCAATTCCGGACCCCCGACGCGGTCCAGCTCGAGGTCGCCTTCGAAGACGACGTGGAGGTCGCGTACCTGCCCGCGCCGGGCGAAGGCTCCCGTACGTGTGGAACGGTTGCCCGCCAAGGACGGATCCCGGCGTCCGTGCATCCGCGGATCGTCGTGGCGGACGACGGAAGCAGCCTTCTCGTTCGGCGTCTCGACCGTCCCGTGACGCTCTATCGCTTCGATCCTGCGGCCGACGAGTGCCCCTTGCGGGAAGTCGGCGTGCTGCCGCCGGCGCGGCCGCACATGCGGCTCGACGATGCCGTACCCCATGGCGACCTCGTGGCGATGCCCACGGTGCACGGTGAGCATGCGGCAGTCTCCGTCGTGGACGTCGCGTCGGGCACGGTCGAGGTGTTGGGCATGCTGCCCGAATACGACATCGGAACGATCGCATTCGTCGATGATCGCTTCCTCGTGGCCATCTCGAAACCCCGATCATCGGACGTCGAGCCGGTGGATCGCATCACCGTGTTCGACCGGGAGGATCCGTTCCGCGTCTTCGATCTCGATGCGCGCAACTTCGATGGCACGACGCGGCTGCGGGGACTTGCGGCCGTCTCGGGGGGCGATCCATCGGCGAACTCGCCCGAATTGGTCGTGCTCGGCGACGGTGTGCCGTCACCGGTCTTCGTCGTGCGCGGACTCGGCAAAGCCCTCCAACGCGCCGTGTCCTCGGCCCACAAGGAGCGTGGCATCGGCGCCGGGGCACTGCGGCGTGTGCCCCTCGATGCGGGTGTGTTGACCATCGAGCCCTTGTTCGTGGACGGCTTCGTTTCGGATCTGGACGTCTCTCCGGGCGGCACGCGCGCGGCGTTCGTCCTCGAAGACGTGCGCGTGCAGCGACGCAGGACGGTGGTGGTGCACGACCTCGCCGGCGGGGCCGCCGGCACCGGCAAGGTGATCGAACTGCAGGAGGGCGTGGTGCCTCGATCGGTGGTGCTCGGACCAGGGGGGCGGACGATCTACGTGGATGCGCGCGTGCGGGTGCCCGGGGAGCGGCGGGGCCACGTGGTGGTACCGTTGTTCGCCCCGGTGCCCGGTGCGGCGGCGCGCCCGGCAGACTGAAATCGAACGCCGCGGTACGCAGGGCGTACCGCGGCGCAAGGGCACCCGTCGCCGGGCGGCTCAACGGCGTTTTCCGTGCTTGCCGCGCGCCTTGCCGCCCTTGCCGGGCTTGTCGGCGTGATGGTGCTCGTCATGCTTGCGGTGCGCCTTGCGGTGCTCGGCAAGTCGCTTGCGTTGTTTCGGGGTGAGCACCGCGAGGGCGTCGAGCTTCCGTTCGAGTCGCTTGCGCCCGAGGGCCGCCTTCGTCTTGGCGATCTCGTCGTGCAACGACAGGATCGCCCGGCGGTCCAACGTGTTCTTCTGGAGTTCGGCGCGCATCTTCTCGTGAAGGTTCCGCAGGCGTTGTCGCTCCGCCTTGGTATCCTCCTTACCCTTCTCGAAGATGCTGCGCAGCTTGGCACGTTGGGCGTCGGTGCACTCGGCGATCTTGCACATGCGCGCAAGTCGCTTCTTGGCACGTTTGCCGTGACGCGGACCGTGAGCACCGTCGTGCATGGCGACCGGACGGTCGGCGGCGTGGGTCGTGAATGCGTCGGCCGAGACCGCACCGGCGGTCAGCAGCGTTCCAGCGAGGGTGGCGGCGATGGGAAGTGTGGACCAGATGGGCATGGGCATTTCCTCCTGTCGCCTTTGAACCCGAGGGGGCGGCGGTTTGTTTCACCTGGCGCAAATCCGCGCCTTCACCCCTCGGGGGCCGCGTGGGCGGCAAGATAGCGCTCCATGGCCGCGCGCCGGTCGTCGTCGAGGACGACGCGGCCCCCGACCGTACGTCCGTGGAGGTGCTCCACGATTTCGTGGATCGTCACGATGGGCAGGACGGGGGCGCCGAGTTCGTCTTGGAGTTCGGCCCGCGTCGAGCGCGAGGAGGTACCGCGTTCGCATCGGTCCACGGCCACGACGACCGCGGTGACCTCGACGGCCGCTGCAGCTCGCAGCATGGAGCACGCTTCGCGGATGGAGCGTCCCGAGGTGATGACGTCGTCGACGACGACGACGCGTTGTCCGTCCGTCGGTTGCGTGCCGACGAAGCGGCCGCCCTCGCCGTGGTCCTTGACCTCCTTGCGATCGAAGGCATACCCCACGTCGTCGGCGCCGCGGGCGAGGGCCATGGCGGTGCTCACGGCCAGGGGCACGCCCTTGTACGCCGGGCCGAACACGACGTCGCATGGGACGCCGTGGTGGCGGATCGTCTCGGCGTAGGCCTCACCGAGGGCGGTGAGCGCGCGTCCCGTGCGGAACCGGCCGGCGTTGACGAAGTAGGGCGACGTTCGACCCGACTTGAGGGTGAAGTTGCCGAAGAGGACGACGTCGTGTTCCGCGAGAAGGTCGATGAACGCGCGCTGGTACGGCTGCATGGCGCGCAAGTTTAGGTGAAAAGCACCTCGAGATCGCTGCGGTCGCGCAAGGGGATGCTCACGTAAGGACGGTGGCGAGCACGACGTAGTCGAGCAGCAGATGGGCGCCGAAGGCGGGCCAAAGGGATGCATGCCGCACGACGAGCAGGTTCCAGAGGAACCCGCAGCCGACCGCGGCGAACAACAGGGCCGGCGGTGCACCGAACGCTGCGTGGACGGCGGCGAAGGCGAAGGCTGCGGCGGCGATGCCCGCCACCGGACCCAACCGCCCCACCAGGGCGAGATGGACGACGCCGCGAAAGACCAGGTCCTCGGTGAAGACGACGAGGGGAAGGGCCAAGGCGGCGGCCGTGGCAGGAACGGCGAGCAACAGGGCCCGGACGGGGGCGAAGGCGTCGACGACCATCGCGGGGGCAGCCGGCGACAGCGCGATGCCGGCGAAGACGGCGGTGCTCGTGCCGACGACGAGGGCTTCGGCCAGGGCGCGAAGCCATCCCGCCACGGGCGCGCCGAGCAGCGACGCCATGGTGGCGGGCAGGGCGCGCCACGCGAGGGCCGCCGCCACGGGGGTGGCGATCCCGACGACCGACCACACGGGCAGTGCAAGGCGTGCAAGACCGTAGAATGCGACGGCCATGCCCACGAGGAGCAGGACCACGAAGCGGATGCGACGGTCGGCGGCGATGGCGAGACGTCGGGCGATCCGCCCTGCTGCGGCGGTTGCGTAGGTGAGCGTCTCGACGCCGTCGAGGCTTCGGCGGATGGCCGTTGCGTCCAGGCGATGGGTGCCCGGGGGCCAAGCGGGGTCACCGGGCAGGCCGGCTCGCAGCAGGTCGAGTTGGGATCGGGTCACCAGGGGATCGAAGGTCGCCGATAGGCAGACGGCGGCGAGACCCAGCAACGAAGGTGGGACGGCTACCGGGACGCCCCGCAGGTCCATGCTCCGGGCGACGCGGACCACCACGTCGGACAGGTGGAGTGGCTCGGGACCGCTTGGTGTCGCGATGGTGCCCGGAGGCAGGTCGCCGACCGCCGCCTGCACGATGGTGCGTGCCACGTCGGCGACGGAGACGGGGACGACCGGGCGCGCGTCGGCCGGCACGGGGACGGCCGCGGAAAGTTGGAGGCTGCGCCACGTGTTGCGGACGAAGTCGTCGCCCGGACCGAACACCACGTTGGGGCGAACGACGACGGCCGGTAGGCCACTTTCGAGGACCTCGGCTTCGCCGCGGCGCTTGGTGGCGACGTAGGGGGTATCGGGGAGGCCCGGGTGGAGGGCCACCGAAACGTGCACGAACCGGCGGACACCGCAGATGCGCGCGGCGGCGAGCAGGTGACGAACCGCGTAGACGTGAGCCGCCTCGAACTGCGAGCGGCGACCACGCTTGATGCCGACCAGGTTGACGATGACATCACAGCCGGCGAGCAGTTCGGGGGGCGGGGGCGCGCGGCCGAGGTCCCACCTGTGGCGTGGGTCGGGGTGACGGCGGGACAACTCGACCACGAGATGTCCCGCACGACGAAGGTGGGCGCAGACGTGGCGTCCGACGAACCCGGTGGATCCGGCGACCAGGATCTTCACGGCGGCAACGACCGATGGGATGCGTGTGGGCTCTTCCAAGCGGCGAGCGCGAGGGCGCGGGCTTGGGCGGCGCAACCCCATGACAAGGTGATCCCCGCACCGCCGTGGCCGTAGTTGTGGACCAGGGGACGGCCGTTCGTCCGTAGGATCTCGAGTTCGACGCGGGGCCGGGGGCGAACCGGTCGAAGGCCGACCCTGTCCTCGATCACCTGCGCCGATGCGACCGCCGGGACGACGCTCGATGCTCGTTCGAGCAGGCGCTTGCGGATCGCCGGGTCGGGGCGCAGGTCGGATACGCCGGGTTCGAAGGTGCCGCCGACGATGCAGTCGTCGGATCGGGGGACGATGTAGAGGGGCGCTTCGGGAATGCGCTCGTCCACGTAGACGTGGTCGATGTCCATGGCCGAGAGCCGGACGATCTGTCCGCGGGCGGGGACCAGGGTGGGATCCCGTGCCAGGGGCCGTGCGCCGAGCCCCGTGCAATCGATCACGACGTCGCCATCCACCTCGTCGAAGGATGCGACGTGGCGCCGGATGCATCGGCCCCCGAGGGCTTCGATGCGGTCCATCAGCCATGGCAGGTACCGCCGTACGTCGACGACGAAGCTCGTAAATTCGAAACGGACCGATGGTCCCACTGCGCGCGGTGCAGCCACGCCGACGACGGCATCTTGCAGCCATCTCACGAACGCACGATCCCCCACGAGGGCCACGGCACGGCGGGCACGAACGCCCGTCCCGGGGTCCCGCGCGAGTCGTGCGAAGATTCTGTAGCTTACGCGGATCCACCGGCGCGCCGTCGCCGAAGGCTCGACACCGTAGGGGAAGAAGAACGCGGCGGGCACGTCCGACGTCGTGTGTGGGGTGAACCGGTCGGAAACGACGGTGACGGCGCCACCCGCCTGCAACATGGCGAGCGCCGTCGTAAGGCCCGAGACGCCGGCGCCGAGGATGGTGCACCGCATGGCTCGGCGAAGGGTAGCAGGAGGGGCATCCGACCGCCGAAGCCCGGCGCCGTCGGCATTGCGGTTGCGCGCGTCCCTGCACGCAGCCGACGCCGCAACGCTTCCGGGACGGCGGGGCGCAGGTGCGGCGGACGTGGGGAGCGGCGGCGTCGGTGCGGCGAGGTAGAGGGGAACACCGTGGGAAGTGGCCCGTGCGGGGCTCGGGGGGAGAGACGCGAGACCAGGCGCTCGTCCTGCGCTGTCGCCGGTGGCGCGCGAGCGGTATCATCCGGGCCGGCCATGTGGCGGCGACTCGCTCGCAGACGATTCCAGCTCCCGCGCTTCGAACCCTACGTTCCGCGCGCGACCGATCCCAAGACGTTCTGGCTGGATACCGAGCGAGACGACCTGGTCGAAGAAGTCGTGCGTAGGATCGTGGCACGGCACGGGGGCGATCCGGAGGCCGTCGAGGCGGTGTTGTCCGACGCCGTCTATCACGAGATCCAACGGCTCGAGGCACAACACGACGAGGAATCGCGTGCACGCCTGGGAGATTGGCGGGAACTCGTGCGGGCGTTGCCGACGCTCTCGTTCGACCGGCGGGTCCAGACGTTGGAGGATCGGACGCGACGCATGGCCTACGACGTGGCGGGAAACTTCGACCCGCGGGTCTATCGCTTCGCTGCCAAGGTCGTGCCCACGGTGCTCGCGAGCGTCATGCATCCGGGGAGCCTCCTACCCACCGAGGGATCGCTCGATCCAGAGCTGCGGTCGCTGGTGGTTGCGCAGGGGGACATCGAGCGGCTGCGGCGGATCTCGGAGGTCGCGACCGTCGTCTACGTGCCGACCCATGCTTCCAACCTCGACAGCCTCGCCCTCGCATGGGCCCTCTATCGCGAGGGGCTTCCTCCGGTCGTCTACGGCGCCGGCAAGAATCTCTTCACGAACCCGATCATCTCGTTCTTCATGCACAACCTCGGGGCGTATCGGATCGATCGCCGCATTCGGGCCCAGCTGTACAAGGACGTCCTCAAGACCTACAGCGCCGTGTTGCTCGAACGCGGCTATCACTCGCTCTTCTTTCCGGGGGGCACCCGTTCCCGGTCGGGAGAGGTGGAGAAGAAGCTCAAACTCGGACTCGCCGGGACCGCCGTGGAGGCGTTCGCCCGCAATGCCGTCCGCGGACGCACCCGTCCCATGGTCTTCGTGCCCACCACGATCAACTACACGCTCGTGCTCGAGGCCGAGACGCTCATCTCGGATTACCTGCATCAGCAGGGGCGCTCTCGGTACATCATCGACGATGACGAGTTCTCCCGCATCGACCGTTGGGTGGCGTTCTTCCATCGCCTGCGGGAGCACGAAGGCGCCTGCATCCTGCGTTTTGCCGAACCCATCGATCCGTTCGGCAATCCCGTGGACGCCGAAGGACGGTCGATCGGTCCCGGCGGTCGCGTTCTCGATCCCACCCGGTACCTGCGCTTCGAGGGCAGCCTGACCCTGGACCACGAGCGAGAGCACGCCTACACCGAGGCTCTCGGGGCCGATTTCGTTCGTGCGTTTCACGAGAACACGGTCGTCATGCCGAGCCAGGCCGTGGCGCACGTGCTCTACCGGTGGCTCGTTCGAGCGACGCCGGGCGTGGAGCCCTTCGCGCGGTTGCGGCGCAAGGGGGAACTTGCCGTCCCGCGCAGCGAGGTGACCGCGGCCCTCGGCCGCCTGCGAGACCGGCTCCTCGAACTCGAGGCCAAGGGGGCGCTGCGCGTCAGCCCGTGGCTCGCCAGCGCGAGCCCGGACCGGGTAATCGATCGGGTGCTCGCGGAGTGGGCGGGGTATCATCTGACGACGATCGCGGCCCAGCGCGACGGAGCGATCGTTGCCGAGGATCCCCGTCTTCTCCTCTACTACGGCAATCGCCTGCGGCCCTGGGCGCTCGAACTGGCCGAGCCCGGCGAAGAGCGGGTCGCCCGTGAGTTGCTCGCGGAGGTGTGGGAGGCATGACCGCGCCGGTCGGAGTCATCGGAGGCGGGCGATTCGGTCGAGCGCTGGCCGGTGCCGTGTCGCGACACGGGCTGGGCGTGCGCCTTTGGACCCGCCGACCCGACGAGATCGATCTCGAGGGCGTCTTCGTCACGAACCTCCCCGCAGAACTCGAACCCTGTGAACTGGTGTTCGTGTGCGTGCCGTCGCCCCACGTCGAGCGGATCGCGGACCTGTTCGCCACCCATCTCGACGGCGGCCACCTACTCGTCCACGTAAGCCGCGGCCTCATCGGATCGGACCTCGTGACGGTGGGGGACGTGTTGATGGCACGCACGCCCGTCCGCCGGGTCGGCGCCATGGCGGGACCGATCTCCGCACATGCCCTCGAAGCGGGGGATCCGAGCGGCGTCGTGGTGGGGTCGCGCTTCCCAGAGACGACGGTGAGTGTGCGGCGGGTGCTGGCGAAGGCGGGGTGTCGCGTGTATGGCACCGACGATCGCGTCGGCGTGGAACTCGCATCGGCCCTCGCCGGGCTCGTCGCCCTGGCGGTGGGTATCGCGAGCGGGCTCGGCCTCGGCCCGTCCATGCGCGCCGTCCTGGCGGCCCGTGGCATGGTGGAAGCGGCACGGGTCGTGCGTTCCCGCAATGGTCGATGGGCCACCTTGCAGGGTTTGGCCGGTTGGGGGGACCTGGCGGCCGCGCTGCTCGATCCGACCCGGCCGGAACTCGCCTACGGCAAGGGGCTGGGCGAAGGCCGTATCGCCACCTCCGAGACCTCCCACGACGAGGTCTTCATCGAGGGGCGGTCGCTGTGCCGCAACGTCGTGCGCTTCGCGCAGTCTCGCGGCATCGAGGTGCCGCTGCTCGAGGCCCTCGACGCGGTGCTCGGCGGCACCGCTCCACACGATGCGATGAAGCGACTGCTGGCTCGGCCCGTGGGATCCGAAGGCATCGAGACCCTCGGCCCGTGATCCTCCCATCGTGGCCGCTCTCCCGGCCCGTGAAGGGATCTCCCTCGTCGCCGCGAGGGTGCTGCGCGGACCCGCGGCGCGAACGCGCAAGCGATGGGGCCGTCTATGGTGAGGGGGCGGCGGCCGAGTTCTCCTCGATCGGCCGGCCCTGTGCCGGCGGACCGATCTGGACGGCCACGCGCGCAGCCTCGATCGGCGCGCTCGAATCCGTGGGCCGTTCGGGCAGGGCTTCGAAGAGGACGGTGTCGAAGGCTTCGGTCAGACCGGGCACCTTCGCGGTCAGCTTGCGGGCAAGCTCCGTCGCCTCCTTGCGAACGGCAGCCTCGTCGCGGACGTCGTCGACTGCCGTGACGTAGCGAACGCGCGGCGCGAGGTCGAACTCGGTGTTGAACAGACCGACGGAGACGATGCGCTCGGCCGGAAGGCCGAGGGTGCGGGCGAGCTCGGCAACGGCTCCCCGTTCGAGTTTGCCGTCGGCGAGCATGCGCGCGACGGCATCGGATTCGGGCGTGACGACGCCCCGGCCCCGCATGGCCAGCACCTGGGCGATGCCGGCTTCGAGGAGGGCCTCGATGGGACGTCCGGCCGCGAGCGCCGCCTCGGCGCGGGCACGGTGGGCCGTGGCGTCGGCACCGCGAAAGCGGTGCGCCGTGCTCTCGAGGCCGAGGACCTCCCAGCCGTCGTCTCCGCGCCGCAATCGATGGACGACCCGAGGCGGAAGTGGGCCACCCTCGTGGACGGTGTAGACGATGGCGAGGTCGGCCCCATCGACCCGAGTGCGGACCGTCCAGGTTCCGTCGGGGCCGGGGCAGGATACCTGCATGCGCCCCTGCACCTGCGGGGCGACCTCCAGGTGCACGATCTCTTCGACCTTCCCGGGCCCCGCGCGCCGGATGCGGGCGGCGAGGGTGTCGAGGTTGCGCAGGAAGACCTCCTTGCGTGACTCGTCGCGCACCGAGGCCGCGAGCATGTTCCAGACGGGCAGACCCGTTCCCCCGCGGAGGGCCCGCTCGATGCGTTCGGCGTGGCCCGAAAGCTCTCGGCGGAGGCCGTCGGGCAGGGTTGCTTCGGGGTTCGAGGAACGAGTGCACCGGACGGCCGGCATGCGCCGTGTGGGGCGAGGCGTGGCATCGCCGTCGGCCGCCCCCTCGCTTCCGCCTTGGCGCACCTTACCCTGACAGGACAGTGCGAATGCCGCGCAGATCCCTGCGCGCGCGATGGATCGCAAGAGCATGGCGGCGGTTCATACCACGTTTCGCCCAGCCGGCAGCGGTCCGTGGCGGCGCCTGGTAGGTTGTCCGCGGCCAGATGCCGGATGCCTCGGACCCCTCGCCGGACGCGCTCGAACGACGTGTCGTCGAAGCGACGCGCAAGCTCCTGAGCGCGCCGGGGCGCGACGCGCCCGGCGCCGACGTGGACGCCGGGGGGCTTCGGCAGCTGTCCGGCGTGCTCGAACGATGGGTACACGCCGCCGCCTTGTCCCGGTGGTTTCGAACCAGCGGATCGGACGTGGTGGGGACGCCGGGAACGGAGGTCGAACTGAGCGCGCAGATCGGCACGGCCGTGCGCCTGCGCGCCGCGAAGGTCGCATTCGAGATCGAGGGGCGTGTCGTCGCCGAGGCGCCCATCGAATCCGACCGGCCGGACGTGCGGGCAAGTTACGTACCCGAACGGGACGGGGTATGGCCGATCCACGTGCGGGCACTCGACGCGCAGGGGGCCGTCGTCGCCGGTTCTCGCGCCGAGGAGACCGGCAGGCTCTTCGTCCTCGACGACACACCGGTGCTTGCGGTGTCCCTCTTCGACGTCGTCGCGCCCGACGGGAGCATCGACGGTCGTGTTGCGCGGCGTCTCGAACCCTGGCGCAAGGCGGGCTTCGTGATCGTCTATCTCGGCGCCGTCGGGCCGGAGGGCATCGTCGATCTGCGCACGCGCATCGCCGCGGCCTCCCTACCGGAGGGGGCAATCTTGGCCCCGGCGGAATTGGCCCACCGGTTCCAGGATCTCGGTGTGGATTTTCGCGCCACCTTCGCGGCAATCGCCATTCGCCGCGCGCGCGCGCGCGGGGTGCCCATCGTTGGGTTGCTCGGATCGCTACCGGGGTGGTCCGCCGCCCAGGTTGCGGACTGTCCCGCGTTCGACTGGGACTTCCAGGTTCCGTCCGAGGTGATCGCCCGGCGTGCCGAGCATGCACGGGTGCTGCGTGCCGAGCATCGGAAGACCGGAGGGGACGTGGGCTTTCGCATCGAGCAGATGACGGGGGCCCGTGCGATCGAGGGCAATGCGGTCGCCGTCGAGTTCGACGGGCATCGCGCGCGAAGACGCTGCTTCGAGCTCGTCGAAGGCGCACAACGCTCGATCCATCTGCAGACCTACATGTTTCGTTCGGGCCGATTCGCGGACGAACTCGGGGCGCGGCTCGTCCGGCGCGCGCGCGCGGGCGTGCGCGTACGCGTTCTCGTCGACGGCCTCTACGGTGCTCCCGAGGCGGTGATCGGACGTTTCGGCGTGCTTCGGCTGCTCGGGCAGGAGCCGAACGTAGACGTGCGCCTGCGGGATCCAGTGGCCGTCCCCCGGATCGACCCGCGCGTCTGGAAGCACCGTGACCATCGCAAGATCCTGGTCGTCGACGGCGAGCGCGCGATGGTCGGGGGCCGCAACGTCGGCGACGAGTACTTCACGGGATTCGACGAGGTGGCGGTGGGCGACTGGACGCCGAGCGAGCGAGTGCCGTGGCTCGACGCCCATGCCGAGGTCGAGGGCCCTGCTGCGGCCGCCTTCGAGCGGGCGTTCATCGACGCATGGCTCGCTCACGCCCCCGACGACCAACTGGGTGGGTTCGTCGCCGCGCACCCGCGCGTGTGTGGAGACGTCGTCGCGCGTGCCGTGTTGCACGAGGGGCTCGGAGATGCCCGGGCCCTCGGCCTCTTCGAGGCGATGTTCGATGGCGCCACGTCCCGCATCGTCATCGTCAACGACTTTCCCGTGACCGAGGCCTTGGCCGATGCCCTCTATCGCGCACGCCGCCGGGGCGTGCGCGTCACGTTGCTCACCGGCTCCGCCGTTGCACGACGCGGCGACGGCAAGATGCTGCCCGGGGTCGTCCACCGTGAGTTGTTCGAGTACATGACGAAGGACCGTTTCGAGCCCTTGTTGCGCCACGGAATCGAGATCTTCGAGTACGTCGCGCCTCGCCACGACCGAATCGTCTGCGCGGGCGGTTTCGTACGTCCGTACGTCCACGCGAAGGTGGTGGTCGTGGACGGGGAACACGCGACGATTGGGTCGGCGAACCTGGACGCGACGGCCAGTTATTGGGAGCGGGAGGCCAACATCGTGATCCACGGCCGGGACGCCGTGGCCCCGGTGGCGTCGGCCATCGACCGCATGTTGGCGGACGCCATCGTGCTCGACCCCAACTCGCCGGAATGGACGTCGGAGACCGCATTTCGGCGCATCGCGCGGGCGGTGTGGCCTTCGGCCCTCTATTCGTGAGCAGGGGCGCACGGGCCCATGGGGCGTCGCAATCGACCGTGAGGGCGGGTACCATCTGCGCCGTCGATGCGGACCGACGCCGAGAGCGTGCCGTCCCGTCTCGACGACACGACCCTGGAGGCTTTCATGACCGACCTCGTGGCTCTGCATCATGCATACGAATGGGAACGTAAGACGCCAGACCGCCCGTGGCTGGTTCAGCCCATGGGGCAGGGCGTGGTGCGCGAGATGACGTGGCGGCAGGCGATGGACGAGGTTCGCCGGATGGCGGCCCATCTCGCATCGCTGGACCTTCCGCCCGGCAGCCACGTCGCATTGTTCAGCAAGAACTCGGCATGGTGGATCCTGGCCGATCTGGCCATCATGATGGCGGGGCACGTCTCGATTCCCCTCTATCCGACGCTGACCCCGGACACCATCGCCCAAATCCTGGATCACAGTGAGTCGAAGCTCGTCTTCGTGGGCAAACTCGACGGCTTCGAGGAAATGGCGCCGGGTATCCCCGCCGACCTACCGCGCATCGTGTTGCCCCTCGCCCCCGATGGTGCCGAGGGAACGCCGTGGGAGGAGATCGTCGCCAAGACCGAGGCCATGGAGGACAGCCCGCACCGGCAGCCCTCCGATCTCGAGACGATCGTCTACACGTCCGGCAGCACCGGGGTACCCAAGGGCGTCATGCACACGTTCGAGACGACCGGGCGCGCAACGGTGGGTGTGATTCGACACCTCGGGATCGGCGCCGAGGATCGCATGTTGTCCTATTTGCCGTTGGCCCACGTCTTCGAGCGCTGGATCGTGGAACACGCGAGCCTGTTCTCGGGCATGCAGCTCTACTTCGCCGAGAGCCTCGATACGTTCGTGCAGGACCTGCAGCGGGCCCGGCCGACGCTGTTCGTCTCGGTGCCGCGGTTGTGGCAGAAGTTCCAAAGCGGCGTCTTCGAGAAGATGCCGCCCCCAAAGCTCGACCTTTTGCTCAAGCTGCCCATCGTGGGCAACGTCGTGCGCAAGAAGATCCTACGCGGGCTGGGGCTCGATGCCGTCCGATTCGCCGGGTCGGGATCCGCCCCCATTCCGGCCGCGCTCATCCAGTGGTATCGCGATCTTGGCCTCGAATTGCTGGAGGGCTACGGCATGTCCGAGAACTTCTCGTACTCCCACGTGTCGCGGCCCGGCGAGGTGCGCGTGGGCTACGTGGGCAAGCCCTACCCCGACGTGGAGTGCCGCCTGTCGGAGGAAGGTGAGATCCTGGTCAAGAGTCCGGCGAACATGGTCGGATACTACAAGATGGAGGAAGAGACCAAGGCGGCGTTTACCTCCGACGGGTTCCTACGGACGGGGGATCGCGGGGAGATCGACGAGGAGGGGCGCTTGCGCATCACGGGCCGGGTCAAGGATCTGTTCAAGACGAGCAAAGGCAAGTACGTCGCCCCGGCCCCCATCGAAAATCGCCTTCAGTTGTCCGAGCACATCGAGATGGCCTGCGTCGAGGGCAGCGGTCAGCCGCAACCGTGCGCCGTGGTGGTGCTCTCCGAGGCGTCTCGTGCGGCCATGGAGACCGAGGAAGGGCGCACTCGCGTCGTTTCGGACATCGAACGGCATCTCGGTGCGGTGAACCGGGAACTCGATCATCACGAGCAACTGGCGTTCGTCGCCGTCGTGCCCGAGGCATGGACGGTGGAGGAGGGCTTCCTTACGCCGACCATGAAGATCCGCCGCAGCAAGATCGCGGAGGTCTACGGGCCGCGTCTGGCCGACTGGTACGGCAGCGGGCGGAAGGTCCTCGTGGCCTCCCCGGCCGTATGATCACCGTCCGGCTTGCCTGACATCGTGGTGCATCGGGCTACGGGCGGCCCATGCCTGCTTCGACCGATGTGCGCGATATGCGCGCGGAGGTGCGCGCCGCAACGTGGTGACGTGCCACGACCGGTCGGGCCGGCCTTCCTCTGCGTTTCCATGTGCTGGATCTTGCTTCGGAAACTGGAGTCCTGCGGACGGCACGCGGGATGCACCGAGGGTTGGTCATGTCCCGCACGCTCACGGCGGCGTTCCTTGGCACCACCGCGCTGCTCGCCCTGGCCATCGTGGCCCTGTGAGCCGCTACCGGCCCCGGCGCGGGCGTTGGGCCGGTAGCGTTCGGGGAGACTGCGTGCCAAATTGTCGCAGCCGCCCGGACAGATTGACAATTCGACCCGGCACGTACGTGGGTTGTCACGTATCCGGCTGAAATTGTGAGTGATTGGGTGGCACGAGTTCTGCAAAGGAGCGCGACCGCCCCATGAAGTCCCCATCTCCCGAACGCGCGGCGCCGACGGTGCTCGTCGTCGACGACGAACCCGGAATCCGCGAGGCTCTGCACAAGATCTTCCTCAAGGAGGGGTGGGCCGTCGTCGAGGCGGCCAACGGCCGCGAGGCCCTGTCCGTCATCCGGCAGCGGCCGGTGCGCGTGATGATCACGGATCTGCGGATGCCCGGGATGGGGGGGGACGATCTCCTGAAGGCGGCCAAGGCCCTCGTCCCCGAACTCGAGGTCGTCGTGATGACGGCCTACGGCACGGTCGAGAACGCCGTCGACGCCATGAAACTCGGGGCCTACGACTTCGTCTCCAAGCCCCTCAAACGGGCGTCCGTGGTGGCGACCGTCCGCAAGGCCATCGAGAAGGCCGAGCTCGTGGCGGAGAACCGGGCCTTGCGGGCGCGGCTCGATGCGGCCAAAGGCCGGGAGATCGTCGGCCACGCCCAGGCGCTTCGGGCGGTCCTCGACGTCGCGAGCCAAGCGGCCGCCTCGAGCGCGACCGTGCTCCTGCTCGGCGAGAGCGGCACCGGCAAGGAGTTGCTCGCCAACTACATCCATGCCAACAGCCCGCGACGGGACGGCCCCTTCGTGCCGGTCAACTGCGCGGCATTGCCCGAATCGATCCTCGAATCCGAACTCTTCGGCCACGAGAAGGGCGCGTTCACGGGGGCCGTTCGGTCGCGTGACGGCCGGTTCGTCGAGGCCGACGGAGGCACCCTGTTTCTCGACGAGATCGCGGACATCAGTCCAGCCGTGCAGGTCAAACTGCTGCGAGCCCTACAGGAAGGCGAGATCGAACCGGTGGGAGGCAAGACCCGGCGCGTCGATTTCCGGCTGATCTGCGCGACCAACCGGGATCTCGCGGACGAGGTGCGCAGCGGGCGGTTCCGCGAGGACCTCTACTACCGGATCAACGTGATTCCCCTGCACATCCCACCGTTGCGAGATCGTCGCGAGGACATCCCACTGCTGGCGGAGCATTTCGTGCGCCGGTACGCCGAGCGCCACGGAAAGCGCGTCAAGGGCCTCGAGCCCATGGCCATCGACGCCCTGGTCGCCTATGGCTGGCCGGGCAACGTCCGGGAACTCGAGAACGCGATGGAGCGTGCCGTCGTACTGGGCAAGGGAGACACCATCGGTGTGGCGGACCTGCCGCCGGAGGTCACGGCCGGAAGCGACGGGGGACGGCGCCTCGTGACGTTCGCCGTGGGGACGCCGCTTGCCGAGGTGGAACGGCGCATGATCGTCGAAACACTGAATTTTACGGGCGGGGACAAGCGTTTGGCCGCCGATCTGCTGGGCATCGCGACCCGCACGATCTACCGCAAACTCGAGGCGGTCGAGGCCCAGACGCCGCCGCCGCCATCGGACGACGGAGTCCTGCATTGAGGAGCGAGGCGGGACGATGAAGGCATCCACGTTGCTGCTGCGTATCGTCGAAGTCGGTCTCGTGGTTGCGAGCGTGGGGTTCGTAGGGCACGCCGTCGTGACGAAGGTGGGGGTGACGACGTTGCTCGAGGAACCGGCGTCGACCGCATCCTCGGCCGGGGACGCGGACGAGGATGCCGACGAGGACGACGAGAAGGCGAAGAAGACCAAGCCCGGATTCGACTTCTCCGGCGGTCTCGGTGGGGCCAGCGGCGGGCGGAACACGAAGGCGGTGCTCGAAAGGATCCTCGCATTCGATCCGTTCTGTCCGACGTGCAAGCCGCCGGAGACGGCCGCGGGCCCGGGCGACGTGGGCACCTCGAGCCTTCCCCTGGTGCTCGTCGCCACCATGGAAGCCGAGGACCCCCGAAGGTCCCTTGCGACCATCCTCGACCCGGATACCGAGTCGGTCGGCGTCTACGGCGTCGGCGAACCCGTACGCCCGGGGGTCGTGCTCGCTTCGGTGGAGCGCACCCGTGTCCTGCTGCAACGCGGAAACGCCATGGAGGCGCTCGAACTCGGAGCCGAAACCCCCAAGAAGTCGAAGAAAAAGGGCAAGAAGAGCAAGGGCAAGAAGAAAAAGAAGAAGTCCAAGGCCTACATCGAGGGGGCCGAGGAGGCCATCGACTGTCCGAGCGAGTCGCTCTGCATCGTCGAGCGTGCCTTCGTCGAAAAGCTCATCGCCAATCCGACCGCCTTGGCCAAGCAGGCACGGGTGGTTCCAAAGAAACAGGACGGGGAGCAGGTGGGCCTGAAGTTCTACGGGATCCGTCGTGACAGCCTGCCGAAGATGCTCGGGCTGAAGAACGGCGACATGCTCGTATCCGTCAACGGCGAGGACCTTACGTCCATGGACAAGGTCATGAGCCTCTACATGAAACTGCGGAATGCGTCGAACCTGACGGTCGTTCTCGACCGCAAGGGCAAACGCATCACCAAGGAGATCCAGATCAAATGAACGTCAAGGAGGATCTGCGCCGGCGGCTTTCGCGGTCGATGGTGGCCATCGTCGCCGCGGCCACCATGTGCATCGGGACGACGGCCAGCGCTGCACCGCCGAGGGGACGACCGACGGCTCCTCGGGCGTCGACGGGGCCGGCGGCACCGGGGCGGGCAACGCCCCCGGCTGGACCGGAGCTTTCGGGGGACGAGTCCGGCGTCCTGCCCCACAACACCTGCCGCAAGCAGCCACGCAACGCGAAGTTCACGATCACGTTGCCGCGGGAGGCCGAGTTGGCCGATCTGGTCAACTGGATGATGACGATCAGCTGTCAGCGCTTCATCTGGGACCCCAAGATCCGCAGCGGCAAGGTGACCATTTTGTCGCCGGAGCCGGTGACCGTGCGGGAGGCCTATGCGGCCTTCTACGCAGCCCTCGAACAGATGGGGCTGACCGTCGTGCCGTCGGGCAAGTACTTCAAGATCGTCGAGAGCACGGGCGTCGAGGGCAAGACGGTGCCCGTCTACGGCCCGAAGGGACGGGCCCCCAACAACGATCGCTACGTGACCCAACTCTACCGGGTCCAAAGCGGCGATGCGCAAGCGGTCGCCGACGTGGTCGGCGCCCTCAAGAGCAAACAGGGCAACGTTCGCGTGGTCGGCGACATGCTCATCATCACGGATACCGGATCGAGCATTCGGCGGCTCCTGCGCATCGTGCGGCAGGTGGACGAAGCGGCCCGTCCCACCGAAAAGATCTTCTTCTACCAGCTCCAGTACGCCGATCCGACCCAGGTGGCGGCCATCATCCAGGAGATCTTTCCCGCATCCACCACGACCACCAAGAAGAAGACCGCGAGCAAGTCCAAACGATCGAAGGGCAAGAAGACCGCGACCCTGTCCATCGGGGGGGCGGCACCTTCGGCGGCACCGAGCGTGCGCAGCGTCATCGTCGACGAGCGCACGGGGACCATCGTCGTGGTCGCCGAGCCGCAGGACTTCGCGGTGATTCGCAAGCTCATCCAGCAGCTCGACGTGCCCCTCGCAGGGGGGGCGTCGGATCGGATCCACGTCGTTCGACTGCGTCATGCCGACCCCGAGAAGGTGGCGCAGGTCCTGCAGCAGCTCGCAACGGGCGCTCAGTCCAAGGGTAAGAAGGGCGGCAAGGGCAAGCAGGCACCGGCGGCGGCGGCGGCCACCTTGTTCTCCGGCGACATCAAGGTCGCGGCCGACCCGGCCACCCGGTCCCTCGTCATCCTGGCCAGCCAGACCGACTTCTTCAGCCTGCGTCCGGTCATCGAGAAGCTCGATGCGGAGCGGCTTTCGGTCTATATCGAAGTTTACCTGATGGAGCTTACCATCGGGCGCACCTTGCAGGCGGGGGCCGCGGGGCACTTCGGTGCGCCGATCAACACGGACCAAGGGCAAGGGCTCGGGTTCGTCGCGACGGCGCCCGGCATCAACTCGATCCAGCCGACGCCGGACCTCTTGAGCGGCATCCTCGGCGGCGTCCTCGGACCGCAGATTCCCGGTTCCGGCCAGTTCTTCGGTCTCGGTCAGGACATCCCGGCGTTCGGCGTGATCATCCAGGCGTTGCAGAGCAACAACGACGTCAACGTGGTCGCCGAGCCGCACCTGTTTACCGCGGACAACCAAGAGGCGGTCATCGAGGTGGGCAAGACGGTGCCGACGCCGGGGAACCTCGCGTTCCCGGGCGGAGCGGGGGGACAGGGCGGTTTGGTTCCGGTCCAGGGCATCAACCGCCAGCCCGTCAAACTCACCGTCAAGATCACGCCCCACATCAACGACGACAAGACGGTCACCATGGACGTGGAGATGGAGGATCAGGACATCGAGAGCATCGATCAGATCCTCGGCGTGACCACGTCGGAGCGCCGTATCGAACTCAACCAGATCGTCGCCCACGACGATCAGCCCCTGGTCCTCGGCGGTCTCGTGCGCGAGACGGAGCGCGAGACCACGGCGCAGGTTCCCGGGCTCGGTTCGATTCCCGTGCTCGGCTGGCTCTTCAAGCGCAAGCGCAAGGAGAAGGTGAGGACGAACCTGCTGATGATCCTGGTCCCGCACATCATCACCTCGCCCGACGACGTTCGCCGAATCCATGCGCGGCGCACCGCCGAACGCATCGAGTTCCTCGAGCGCACCTCGTTCAAGCGCCGCGAGATCGCAACCCACGTCAACTACCGGAACAAGCGCGGCCTGGTGGCCAGCATCGAGCGCGAGGCCGAGCGGATGGAGGAGGAACTCGAGCGGCTGCGTCAGGTGGAGCAGGAGCTCCTGCAGGAATCGGTTACGGGTGAGTTGGACATGACGGGTCGCCTCGAGGGGGAGGACGGCGAAGGCGGCGATGGTGGGGCATCGTCGTCGGCCGCGGACGGCGGCGTTGGCGGCGGAGCGGCCGGGACCGCGGACGCTGGAACCGGGCCGGCCCCTGCGAGCGAGGGAGGAGGCGGGCCGAACCCATGACGATTCGTGCCGAGTCCGTACACGTCGAGCATGGGACGGCATCGGGTGCGTCGTCGTCGTCGCTCGACGTACGGTCGCGCCGTCGGATCGGCGAGATCCTCGTGGAGATGGGCGCCATCGGACCCGACGCCCTGCGCGAGGCGCTCGCCCGCCAGGCGGAGTCCGAGGATCGGATTGGCGAGATACTCGTGCGCTTGCGCCACTGCACCGATGCCGACGTGGGCAAGGCGCTGGCGGCGCAGTACGAGCTTCCGTTCGTGGCCGAGCTTCCGGAAGTCGACGTGGACGAGGCCATCGTCGAGCAGGTGCCGATTTCGTTCGCCCACGGCAACCGCGTGCTCCCGGTGCGTCACGACGCCGAGGCCGGCGTCCTCGAAGTGGTTGCCGCCGATCCGCTGCGACTGCTCGATCTCGACGACCTCGGAGAAATTTTCGATGCACGGGTCAGCGTCACCCTTGCCCCCCTCGACGTCGTCACCGATGCGATCAATCGCGTCTACGCCAAGCACACCAAGGACGTCGATCTCGAGCGCAAGGAGGAGACGTTCGAGGAGGAGGACGAGGACATCCTCCACGCCTCCGCCGAAGAGGCGCCCATCATCCGCTTCGTCAACTCCTTGATCTTCAATGCGGCCAAGGAGAAGGCCTCGGACATCCACATCGAACCGCAGGAGCGGGAGGTGATCGTGCGGTACCGGATCGACGGCGTCCTGCGGGAGGTCAAGCGCGCGCCGAAGGCCCACCTGTCGAGCATTGTTGCTCGCGTGAAGATCATGGCGGGCCTGAACATCGCCGAGAAGCGGCTGCCGCAGGACGGCCGAATTCGGCGCCGGATCGCGGGCAAGGAAGTGGACATGCGCGTGGCCACGGTGCCCACGGCCCATGGCGAGCGCATCACCATCCGATTGCTGGACAAGTCGGCGATGATGCTCGAACTCGAGAGCATCGGGATGGCGCCGGATCACATGCGCATCGTGGACGAGGTGATCCATCGCCCCCACGGTATCTTTCTGGTCACGGGGCCTACGGGGTCGGGGAAGACCACCACGCTCTATTCGTGCCTTGCGCGGATCAATCGGCCGGATCTCAACATCCTCACCATCGAGGATCCGGTGGAGTACCAACTGCCCGGCATCAGCCAGGTGCAGGTCCAGCCGAAGATCGATCTGACCTTCGCCAGCGGGCTGCGGTCGTTCCTGCGCCACGACCCGGACGTCATCATGGTCGGCGAGATCCGTGACCTCGAGACGGCGGAGATCGCCATCCAGGCGTCGCTTACGGGGCACCTCGTGCTGTCCACGATCCACACGAACGATGCCGCCACGGGCATCACGCGCCTGGTGGACATGGGCGTGCAGCCGTTCCTCGTGGCATCGTCCCTCGTCGCCCTGCAGGCCCAGCGGCTCGTGCGCCGCGTGTGCGATGCGTGCGCCCAGCCCCATCGCCCGACGCCCGAGGAACTCTCCGAGGTCGGCATCGATCCGGACGCGTTCTTCGCCGGAAAACCGGCATTGCTGCGTCCCGTCCGGGACGGAGACGGAAGCGTGCTCCCGGTGCGCGCGCCCGACGGCCGGCGCCCACCGCCCCCGGGTACGGTCTTTGCCGCGAATCCCGAAGGATGCGCGCGGTGCAACTTCACGGGTTACCGAGGCCGGACCGGTGTCTACGAGGTTCTGATGATCTCGGAGTCCATTCGGCGACTCGCCATCCGCAACGCGGATGCCGCGGCGATCAAGCAGCGCGCCCTCGAGGAGGGGATGCGCACGCTTCGAGACGACGGCGCCCATAAGGTGCTCGCCGGTGTGACCTCCCTCGAGGAGGTCATGCGGGTGACCGCCGAGGAGGCATGACGATGCCGGCGTACGCCTACTCGGGGATCGATGGACGGGGCCGCCAGGTCAAGGGGGTGCAATCCGCCGACAACGTGGCGGCGTTGCGGGCCGCACTCAAGAAGCAAGGGGTGTACCTGACGAGTGTGGCCGAGACGAAGGCCGTGGCAGACGCCGGGAGCACGGGACGCGAGGTGGATCTGTCGCGCCTCTTCGACCGGGTCACCCCGAAGATGGTCTCGCGGATGACGCGCCTGCTCGGCACCTTGCTTCGGTCCGGCGTCACGCTGCCGGAGTCGTTGGCGGCCCTCGTCGAGCAGACGGAGAGTCAGCGCTTCGCCGGGATCCTCGGCGACATCCGCGAACGCGTGAACGAAGGCAGTTCCCTCGCCGATGCCATGGCGGCCCATGACCGCGTGTTTCCGCCGCTCTACGTCAACATGATTCGGGCGGGGGAGGCGTCCGGCGCCCTCGAACGCGTCCTCGACAGGCTCGCGGACTTCCTCGAACGGCAACAGGAGCTTCGGGGCAAGGTCGCCTCCGCCATGATGTATCCAGTCGTTCTGGCCATCCTCGGCGCGTCCATCGTCACCATTCTCATGATCCAGTTGGTGCCGAAGATCACGGCGATGTTCGAGGAGATGAGCGCGGAACTGCCCTGGAACACCCGGCTTCTGATCTTCATCAGCGACGTACTTTCGGACTACTGGTACCTCGTCCTGGCTGCGTTGGGCATCGCGACGTTCGCGTTTCGGCGGTGGAAGCGGACCGAGGAGGGCCGCGCGCGCTTCGATCGCTTCGTCCTGTCGCTGCCGGTATTCGGGGATCTTGCGCGCAAGGTGGCCGTCACGCGATTCGCCAGGACCTTGGCGACGCTGTTGCAAAGCGGCGTGCAACTGCTCGGCGCCCTCGAGATCGTGGAGAACCTGCTCGGGAACGTGCACCTCGCGACGGCGGTGCGCCGGGCACGTGACGACATTCGGGAGGGCGAGGGGATCGCTCCGGCACTGCGGCGCACGGGGGAGTTTCCCTCGCTCGTGCTGCACATGATCGCGGTCGGGGAACGTTCGGGACAGCTCGAGGCCATGCTCGAGGACGTCGCGAACGCCTACGAGCGCGAGGTGAATACGGCCATCGACCGCATGACGACCCTGCTCGAGCCCCTGATGATCGTCGGCATGGGGATCAGCGTGGGTTTCGTCATGTTCTCCATCATGCAACCCATCATGATGCTCAACAGCATGGCGGGAACCTGACCGCCGCACAACGGAGGAATCATGCAACGGCAATTCAATCTCGAAACCCTTCCTTCTGCTTCGAACGACGGGCCAACGACCGTCGAGCGCCCCTTGGCGGCACCCTACCGGGACGCGGAAGCGACCGCCGGCGGGCAGCGCGGTATGACCCTCATCGAGATCATGATCGTCGTGGCGATCATCAGTCTCATCATGGGGGGGGTCGGCTTGGTGGCCTTCCAACGCTTCCAGGCGGCGCAGCTCGACACGGCTCGAAACAACGCCTTGCAGCAGCAGCAGCTCGTCGAGCAGTACATGATCCAGAAGCGGGGCAAGTGCCCCAAGTCGTGGCAGGATCTCGTGAAGGCCAACATCGCGACGAAGGTCCTCAAGGACCCGTGGGGCAACGAGTTCGTGCTGAAGTGCGAAGCCGGCAAGGTCGAGGTGTCATCGGCGGGCCCCGACGGAGAACCCGGCACGGACGACGACATCTTTGCCACGGACGAGACGCCGAGCCAGAAGGAATCGGAGGAGGAGCAGGAGGAATAGGGATGATCGGCCGAGCCCACGCACGCCATCGAGCCCCGCGGGGCATGACGCTCATCGAGATCATGGTCGTGGTGGGTGTCTTCGCCCTCATGGCCTCGATGGTGGTCGTGGGCTTCGGTACGAAACGTTCGGCGGAGCTGAACGAGGCGGTCACGGACCTGGCGAACACCATGCGCTTCGCGTTCGACAAGTCGCGGGTCACGGGGCGCTACTATCGATTGCTGATCGACCTCGACGAGAACCGATTCAGTCTCCAGGTGGCCGACGAGGCCATGTTCCTTTCGCCGACGGATCGTGACGGCAAGACGCTGGTGCTGTCGGAGGCCGAACGCGAGGAACGGGCGCGTCGCGACGAGCAGGCCAAGGAGGCCTACTTTCGGCAGATCGAGGCCCTCGGCGGCGGTGGCGGGACGGGAGGCTACGACCCGTACGCCGTGCGCGCCAAGGACGTACCGCGGCGTCGGCCGCCCTTGTTCGAGTCGTTCTCGCCGAAGAACGAACTTTCGTCCCTCGGTAAGCCGATCGTGCTTCCGGAGGGCGCCCGGGTCGTCTACGTGCGCACCGCCGAGGATCCGCAGCCGATTACATCGGGCCAGGCCGCCATCTACTTCTTTCCGCCGGGCCGCACCCAACTCGCGCACGTGCAGATCGTCGACGAGCGCGCCGAGGACGAGGCCTACACCATCGTGCTGCAGCCTTTGACCGGCCGGGTGAAGATCCTCCCGGAACGGGTGGATCTCGAGCTTCCGCAGGATCCCCACGATCGCAAGGACGACTTGGGGCGCAAGCAGGATCGGAGGTCGTTTTGAAGGTTCGGCGTGACCCACGGGGCTTCACCCTGCTCGAGGTGCTCGTCGCCATGGGGATCCTTTCCATGTCGCTCACGTCGCTGCTCACGTCGCAGATGGCGAGCATCCGTTCTGCACGCTACGCACAGATTGCATCGGTGGCGCCGTTTCTGGCCGAGAGCAAGCTTTTGGACATCGAGTGGGAACTGCGGCGCGAAGGCTGGCGACTGGCGGACCAGACCTTCGAGGGCTCCTTCGACGAGGAGGGTTGGCCGGAGATCGAATACAGGTGTCTCGTGGACTTCCTGGAGCTTCCGGAGTACTCGGAGTTGGCACAGGCGGTGGCGGAGGCCGAGAACGAGACGGACGGCAACGTCGGAATGGACGTGCAGGACGCCGGTGAGCAGGCCTTCGGTGTGCTCGGGATGGTGTGGCCCATCGTCAAGTCGGCCATCGAGAACTCCATCCGCAAGGCCTCGTGCACGGTGACGGTGCCCGATGGGAAGGTCGAGCACGAATTCGTCGTTGCGACCTTCTGGGTCGATCCGGCGAAACTCGATCAGATCCCGCAACTCGGTGGCGAGGCGACGGACGATGGAGGGGGGGCCGGCGGAGGCTCCGTCCCCGGTGGCGGTGCCGGCGGGGGCCGTGCGCCGTCCGGTCGCACGCCGTCCGGTGGCATCGGTGGTCCCATCGTACCGCCGAGCATGGGAGGAGGTCGGCGGCCATGAGAGGTCGGGGGGTGGGGCTTCGCTACCGCGTGCCAGCGGCGCGCGGCATGACCCTGGTGGAGGTCATGGTGTCCATCGCGATCCTGGCGATGATGCTGACCAGCGTCTGGGTGAGCTTTCGCGGCACCCTCGCTGGGATGCAACGAACCGGGGAGGTGCAGAGCAAGTACGCCATGGTGCGCACGGGCCTTTCCCGCATGCTCGCGGAGGTATCGATGGCGTATCTGAGCTTCCAGCGCCCACCCGGGGAGACGCGGCATTTTACGTTGTTCGACGGAAGGGACAACTTCGACGCGGACGCCCTTACCTTTTCGGCCTTCGCCCATCTCCGGCTTCGCAAGGACGCGAACGAGTGTGACCAGTCCGTGATCCAGTATTTCATCGAACAGGATCCGGACGACCCCTCGCGGACCCACCTGTACCGTCGGGAGACTCGGCGTCTGACGGGAGATCTGCCCGAGCGGCTCGAGGACGTGGCACCTGCGTTCATCCTGATCGAGGACGTAGAGAAGTTCAACGTGCAGTACTGGGATCCACGCAGGCTCGAGTGGGTCGACGAGTGGAGCACGATGCGCACCGACATGCAACCGGACCGTTTGCCCGAGCGGGTGCGGATCGTTCTCGAGGTATCCGATCCCGGCGGTGGCGACGAACCGCTCGTCGTCAGCGGGCAAACGATCCTGTTCCTCCAGGAGAAGATCGACCTTTCGCGATGACGCGCAGTACGACACGACCGGCAAAGCCCACGGAGCGGGGATCGGAACGACGATCCGAGCGCGGTGTGGCCGTGTTGCTCATCGTCGCGGTCATGGCGGTGCTCGGTCCGTTCGTGGCAACGTTCAACTACCAGGCCCGTGTGGACTGGCAGTCGGCGGTCAACGTGCGTGACGAGGTGGCGGCGCGGAACCTCGAACGGGGCGCGCTGCGGCTCAGCCTGTTGCTCTTCGAGTTGCAGCGTCGCGTCTTCAACCAAAAACAGTTCCGCGACATGGTCGGGTCGATGGACATCACCCAGGTGGCGCCCTATCTGATGTCCGTGTTCGGCTCGTCGGACGGGGCGGACATGTTGGGGGATCTCGTGGGCATCGACGCCAAGATCTTCTCGGATCTGGCCATCGAGGGGGGCTCGTTCGACGTCAATCTGGAGGCGGAGAGCGGCAAGCTCAACGTCAACTGCCTCGCCGACCAGAAGACGACGGGAGATGCACCCGCGCGCCGCGTCGTGGAGGTGCTCGAGGCCATCATGGCGCCGACCCTCTACAATCCCCTCTTCGAAGAGGAGAAGAGCGACGGTCAGCGGTACTCGAGGCGAGACGTCATCGTCGCCATGGCGGACTACATCGACGGCGACAACAAGGTCTTCGACATCGTCAAACTCGCGGCAGGCTCTCGCAACGAGAACTATCGTTATCAGGAACTCTGGGATCCTTACGAGCCGCGAAACGCGCGACTCGACAGCCTCGAGGAGTTGCATCTGGTCGAAGGCATCGACGACGATTGGATGGCGGCTTTCGGTGGCTACCTGACGGTCTACGGTGGATGCAAGATCAACCTGAACTTCGCCAGTGCAGAACAGATCGCCTTCGTGCTCCGGCATGCGGTCTCATCTGCGGACAAGTGGAAGACGGAAGGGCAGGAGTTTCTGCTCAAGACCATGCCGCTGGCGAACTACGTGGTCGAATACCGTACCTTCAGCCTGTTCAAGAGTCTCAAGGACTTCAAGGAGTTCGTGGCGAAGCCCGACGCCTATCTCAATCCGCTTGCGCTGCTACAGGGGGAGGACGGGGCGTCGGCGAACCCCACGAATCTGAGGATCCCCGAGGGCATCGAGGTGCGGGTCTCTCCGGGAACGCGCAAGGACGGCACGCGTTGGGGCGGACTCGAGGAGGTCGCCACGGTGGCCCCGGAGCGAATCTACCGCGTGGAGATCGTGACGGAGGTGGGCGCCGTCCGCAAACGACTGACGGCGGTCTACGACATGCAGTTTCCCCGCAGCCAATCGGCAGGAAAGGGAGCATGGCTCTACTATCGAGAAGATTGATGGCCCAACTTCGATCCGTGGCCGACAGGTGCGTCTCCGTGGACGTCGAGGGGAGGTGCTCGCCATGAAGCGGCGGTTCGTCGGCATCGACCTCGGCACCCATTCCGTGAAGGTGGTCGTCGTCCAGACCCAACTGCGCGGGGCGCAGGTCGTGGAACGATTCGTGGAACCGGTGGAGGTCGGGCCCGACGGCGGGGCCAACCTCGAGACCGCGGCCGCCGTGGCCGCGGCCATCGTCGAACAGGCCGGACTCAGGGACGAACGGGCATGCGTGAGCGTCCCGGGCAGCGTCGCCGCGTACCGGACGATCGAGTTCCCGTTCGCGGATGCACGACGGATCGCCCAGGCGCTCACGTTCGAACTCGAAGACCAATTTCCGGTGCCCGTCGATCGGATGCACCACGTGCATCTGATCACCCGGGGCGCTGGGGGCCGCGGGCGTGCGTGGGTCGTGGCCGTGCGACGCGACCGTATGGAGGAGATCGAGCGAGCCTTGACGGGGGCGGGGTTCGGCAAGGCGGCCGTCACCATCGCCCCGGCGGCGCTCGCTCAGGCCATCGAGGGCGGCATCATCGCGATTCCGGAACCGGAAGGGGGCGGCGGTGGCGATCGCCCGGAACCCGTCACACTCGTCGTCGACGTGGGACACCGGACGACGGAGTTGTTGGCCATCGCGGAGGCGGGGCCCATGGCGGCGCGTAGCGTTCGGATCGGCGGACGGGACGTGACGCTCGCCATCGCGCAGGCCTATGGCATGACCCCGGTCGAAGCGGAACGCGCCAAGCGCCGGGACGCCTTCGTGTACCACGACGGCCTCGTTGGCCTGTCCGACGAACAGGTCCGTGCCGGGGAGACCGTGCGTACCGCATTGCTTCCTCTGGTGCGGGAGATTGGACACACGATCCGCTGGCTGGAGAGCGAACAGGGTTGTCGGGCGACGCGGGTCGTGTTGACCGGCGCCGGTAGTCGATTGCGAGAGATGGTGCCGTTCCTCGAGGAGTGTTTGAACGTCGACGTGGCGCAGGTGACGGCGGACGACCTCCGTCGTATGCGCGTGCTCGACGACATGGACGTCGCGCGCGAGGCCGTGGCCATCGGTGCCGCGGTCGGTGCGGCGACCGGGCCACTCGTGGAGCTGCGCATGCATGCGGGCGCGGAGCACGACGACGCGGTGCTCGCCGCGAGGCTCCGGCGCGTCGGGGCGTGGGCCGCCGTGTTCGCCGGCGGCTTGGCCCTCGACACCGTCGTCCAGGTTCGTGCCGCCGAAGCTCTGCTCGAGACGCGTCGCGCCGAACTCGCCCTGCTTACGGACGAGATCCTCGGGGAACGCATCACCTCGCCGAAGCAAGTGCGTGACCGGCTCGAAGGCGAGGTCTCCCAGGATCCGTCCGAACTCGTGCCCGAACGCAGTGCCCTCGACGTGATGGCGATGATCGTGGACGCGGCGGCACCGAAGGACGAGCCACCGGCGCCGGCGCCGGCTCAGGCCGTGGATCCGACGGGGGCGCCACTGACCGACTCGAGCGCCGCGAGCAGCGGTGCCGCCGCCGGCAGTGTCCCGGCGCCGGGGAGCGCCGCGCCCGCGGCCGCGCCCCCGCCCGAGCGGGGGATCGTGTGGGCGGACGAACTCGTCCTCAACATGGTCGACATCCGGGAGCTCAAGGTGGAGATCGCCGCCTCCGCTGCGCGATCGTCGGCCCAGGACCGATTCGCCATGGAACTCGAATCGACGGGATGCCTGACGAACGTGTCCAAGGGCAAGGTCCGGGATCAGAACGGCCGAAAGGTATTCGAGATGAACATGGACAACGCGTGTCTGTTGCCGGAATCGGCAACCAAGACCAAGGAGCGGGAGTGATGCGACGCCTATTGGGAGGCATGGCCGCACCCTTCACCGGGCTTTGGGCCGGACTTTCGCCCCGGGAGCGCACGTTGTTGCGGCTGCTCGGCCTTGCGTTCGTGTTCGTCGTGACGCTTGCGTTGTTCTACTTGCGTTCGGCGCGCCTTTCGGCCATCGAGCGCAAGATCGACCGGGTGACCGACGCGTTGGTCCTGTTGCGTACGAAGGGCGGTGACTACGCCGAGCGGCGCAAGAAGGCGTCGAAGCAATCTCGGAGGTTCTCGGACACGCCGCTGATGTTCAGCTCGCACATCGAAGCCGTCGCGGCGCGGGTTCCGGACGTGGAGGTCACGAATCAAGAGGAACAGGCGCCCGTCGAGCTCGGGGCCGGCCTGCGGCGGCGAACGTTCGAGTTCGACATTCGCAGCGTGAGCTACGAAACGCTCTTTCGGTTCCTCGCCGAGGCGGAACAGGTGCCAGGGCACGTGGTGCTGGTGGACGGACTGCGGATCCGCTCGGCCAGCCCCAACGAGGATCGTGTGCACGCCGCCGTTCGCCTCTCGACCTGGGAGCGCGCCGCCGAGGAGGGCGGGGCGGGAGGTGGGACACCATGAGGTCCGTATTTCGTCGCGTGCTCGGGAGGAGGCACGGTCAAGCGCCCGGGCCGGGGACGTCCGACGGAGCCGACGCCAGTGCGATCCTCCCCACGGCCGTCCTCGAGCGGCGCTGGCGGCGGTGGCTGCGCGGCGTCGCCAGGTGGCTCCCGCGGATTGCCGGAGGGGTCGTGGTCTTCGTGTTGGCGTCGTGGATTCTGCTGCCGACCGAGATCATCGCCTGGCGGTTGGGGCACGAAGCGCGTAAGCGTGGGTACGACATCGAGATCGAGGACGTGTCGATTCGTCCGTGGGGTGCCATCGTCCTCGAGAACGTGTCGTGGACGTTCAAGCCGTCGCGGCCCGGCCAGATCCCGGACACGCTGCGGATCGAGACCGCCGAACTGGACATCTCGGTCCTACGTGCCCTGGTCGGCACCACGGACGTCACGTTCGAGATGGATCTCGGAGGCGGGCGGGCGTGGGTGCACTGGAACGATGGTGGGGACGAGGCGCGCTTCGAGGCGGAACTCGCGGACGTGCCCCTCGGGGCCTTGCCGAAGGCGCACCAACTCCTCAATGCCCCTCTTGGCGGGACGGTGGGGCTCGAGGTGGACCTGCGTGTGCCGGAGAAGAAATTCGCGCGTACCAAAGGCACCGTCACCCTGGCGTGTCGCGGATGTAGCATCGGTGACGGGGAGACGCTGCTCTACGTGCCTGGCGCCAAGGGCATGCTGGCGAAGGGGGTCACGATTCCCGAGATCGATCTCGGAACCCTCGAAGGGAGCTTCGTGTTCGACAAGGGGGTCGGCCGGACCGAAGGACCCATCGTGGCCAAGAGCGACGACGTGGAACTTACGTTGGACGGCATCGTAACCTTGAGGGATCCGTTCTCCAAGTCGCGGCTGGAGATGATCCTGAAGATGCAGATCTCCGAGGCGCTGCAGCAGCGTGACGAGCGCGTGCGGCTGTTGGTACAGACGATGCCGGAGACGCAGCGCCTCAAGCCGCCGGAGTCGGGGTTCGGCTTCAAGCTCTACGGGCGTATCACGCGGCCGCGGTTGCGGGGGATCTACAGCAAGACCCGCGAGGAGCGATTGCGGGAACGCCGTGAGCGGGCGCGACGTCGCGCCGAGAAGCGCGCCGCCCGCAAGAGGAAAGCCAAGGCGAAGAAGAAGCGCAAGCCGGACACGGACCGGGAGAAGGAGGCGACGAACGAGGAGGAGCGCGAGGGACGGGAGCCGGCCGCTGCACGACTCGACATCCGTCCCCTCGAACCGGAATCGACGGGCGCGGTGGGCAAGCCGGTGCAGCTCGATCCAGCAAGCGGCGCCGAAGGTGCCGAGGCGGGAGGTTCGGGAGGCAATGCGCCGGCGGACGGCAACGCCGAGGGCGGCGAGGGACAGGGCGAAGGGGTCGGTGCCGAGCAGGGCGGCTCGTCCGGAGGACAACCGGAGGGCCAGGCGACCGGCTCCGCCGAGGAGACCGTGATTCAATAGGGGGCAAGGCCCGCAGATGGGGTATGCCGCCTCACGACACCCTTCGGGCCATGTCCCCGAGGCGTTGGACGAGGGCGAGGGGGTCGAACGGCTTGAGCACGAACTCGGCCCGCGGATCGGCCTCGATGGCCGGTTCGGCTGCCGGATCACGCATACCGCTCATGAAGACGATGGGGACCGAGGGGTCGGCGTCTCGAAGGCGTCGCAATGCACCGGGACCCGGGCCGTCGGCGAGTCCGAGATCGAAGAGAACGACGTGGATGCGGTCGCCCTCCTTGCGTAGCCGGACGAGGGCCTCCTCGGCCGAGGTGGCCGTCAGCACGTGAAAGTCGAATTGTCGCAACAACCGCTCGAGTGTCGTCAGTAGGTGGGGTTCGTCGTCGCACGCCAGCACCGTGACTCCCGGTCGGTCCTTGATCACGGGAAGTGCGGCAGCGGAGTCCGAAGCGGACTCGGGCGGATCCACCGGAAACAGGAGCCGAACGAGCGTACCTTGTCCGGGAACACTCTCGATCTCGACGGCTCCGCGATGGGCCCGTGCGACGCCGAGGACGGTGGCAAGCCCGAGTCCCCGCCCGTGGGGCTTGGTCGTGAAGAAGGGGTCCATCACGCGGGGCAGGTGCTCCGGTGCGATGCCTTGGCCGTCGTCGGCGACCTGCATGAAGACGTAGGCCCCGGGCTCGGCGCCGCGTGAGGTGAAGGCTCCGGTCGGCGGGGCGTCGAGATCGACGGTGCCCCAACGGATGCGCACCGTTCCGCCACCGGGTAGGCACGCTTCGATGGCGTTCTCCACGAGGGCGACGAGGGCGGTGGTGACCAGGCGCGCATCTCCGTAGAAGCGGTGGACCTTCGTGTTCGTGTCGATCTGGAGGCGCACCGAGTCGGGGACGGGCCCCGATAGGCTCGCGAGCGCATCCGTCAGCACCTGGTCGAATTCGACGGGTTCCCGGTCGATCTGGCGCCGCCCGGCGTAGACGAGGAGTTCCTCGGTGAGCCGGGCGGCCTTGCGGGCGGCCTGCTCGATGCGCTCGACATGTTGCCGGGATGGCTCCGATCCGAGTTCGCGCTCGAGAAGCTTGGCGTTTGCGAGCACCGTCGTCAGCAGATTGTTGAAGTCGTGCGCCATGCCGCCCACCACGGTGCCGAGGGTCTCGAGCTTGTACTCGCCCCACGTCGACGGCGACGGCGCGTGGGGCGAGGTCTGCTGGCGATGCGCTGCGCGCTCGGCGAGGGACCCGAGTTGCACGATCAGCACATCGTCGTGCACGTCGAGTTGCAGCACGTCGTCCACGCCGGCCGCCATGGCCTGGGCCGGGGTCGTCGGCCCGTCGATCAGGCCGACGCGCAAGGCGGCGTTCGGGAGCGAACCGATGCGTCGTACGCGCCCATCGTCCACCAGGCCGTACACCAACAGGAGGTCGAAGGCCACGTCGGTCCGCGTCGCCTTGGGATCGGCGACCGATACCTGCATCCCGAGGGCGCGGCCGCATCGTTCGAGGCGGGCGAGCACCTTGGCGGGGGCGGATGCGACGGCGACGTGCAGCATGGTCCGGACCGACCCGATCGTAGCAGGGACGCGGCATCCGCGCCGGACCGATGCGTGCGGAGCGTTCGCGGTCAGGCGCCCGAAACGGCGGGTGAACGCCTCGACGGAGGCGCGTCGAGGCAGGGGCCGGCCGGCGCGATGCGGACGCCGACGGCGTGCTATGTCGCCGGAGTGGCAGGCAAGTCGACCGAGGACCGCGAAGCGCCGGTGCACCCGTCCGCACCGAACGAGTTCCATGGCGCAGGCCCGTGCGTGCAAGCATCGGTGCCTCCGGGGGGCGGAGGCGGAGGGCCCCTGCGTGGCGGATACAGGTTGCGGGATGCGGCAAGTCCATACCTGCGGCAGCACGCCGACAATCCGGTCGAGTGGTATCCGTGGAGCGACGAGCCATTCGAGCGGGCGCGACGAGAGGACAAACCGCTGCTCGTCAGCATCGGCTACAGCACCTGCCACTGGTGCCATGTCATGGAACGGGAGAGCTTCTCCGACGAAGACGTGGCCGCTTTCCTGAACGAGCACTTCGTATGCATCAAGGTCGATCGGGAGGAGCACCCCGAGGTCGATGCCTTCTACATCGAAGCCGTGGGTGCCATGGGGGAGTCCACGGGGTGGCCGCTCAACGTGTTCTGTACGCCCGATCGCCATCCCTTCTATGGGGGGACGTACTTCCCGCCCCGGCCCCGTTGGGGACGACCGTCCTTTCGGCAGGTTCTCGAAGCGGTCCTCGACGCATTTCGGAACCGGCGCGCCGACCTCGAGGTGCAGGCCCGCCGCGTATCCGAGGCCATCGACCAGGCCATGGTGCCGGAGCAGGGGCCGACGGACGTTTCGGTGGTCGAGCGCAGCCTCGAGCGCATCGAACGTGCGTTCGATCCGGTGTACGGTGGATTCGGGACCGGCCAGAAATTTCCCAACGCACCCTTGCTCGGCGCGGTATCGACCTACTTGGCCGGCCGTCGAAACGCGGGCGGCGCCCTCGCAGAGCACCTCCACCGCACGTTGGACGCCATGGAACGGGGCGGCGTGCGCGATCAGGTCGGAGGCACGTTCCACCGCTATGCCGTGGATCGGGCCTGGCACGTACCGCACTTCGAGAAGACGCTCTACGACAATGCGCAGCTCGTGGAGATCTATCTGCGAGCGTGGTGGCGAACGGGACTTGCGCGATGGCTCGACGTGGCCGTCGAAATCGCCGAGGACCTCGCGACGTGGCAAACGGAGGACGGAGGGCTCATCGTGGGATTCGACGCGGACGACCCCACCGGCGAGGGCGGGTACTATACGTGGACGGTGGACGAACTCGTCGAGGCGCTCGGAGCCGAAAACGGCCGATTCGTCGCCGAGCTATTCGACGTGGCACCTCCGGGCGTCGAGGAACTAGGCGGGCGATGCGTGCTCCATCGTATCGACGATGCCCGTGCGCGGGAGCGGTTCGGGCCGGATGCGCCCGAGGACGTTCTGCGCAGGTGGCATGCGCTTCGGCCCGTCGTGGCGCGCGCTCGAGCCGAGCGACCGCCCCCACCACGCGACGACAAGCTCTTGGTGGGTTGGAACGGCCTGGCCGCCACGGCCTTCGCCGAACTCGGGCGCATGGCCGGCCGAGACGACTTCGTGGCGCGGGCGGCGAAGATCGCCCGTTTCCTGACGAACGGAGCGTTGGATGGACGGGGTGTCCTTCGCCGGGGGCGGGTAGGGGAGGCCTGGCTCGGGCGGGCCCGCCTCGAAGACTTCGCCCTGTCCGCGCTCGGGCTTGCGCGCGTACACGCTGCGACCGGTGACATGACCTGGCTCGAGAAGGCCTACGAGCGCATCGTGGAGACCTATCGCCGCTTCCGCGATCCGCGAACCGGTGCATTTCGGCGCGTGGGCGACGATGCGACGGCCGACGGCCCGCTCCCTCCGGTCGTTTGCGATGCCGGAGGCGACGGCGTGCTGCCGGGGGGCGCGTCCGCCGCGATACGGGCTGGGCTCGAACTCGGCAGCATCACCGGCGACATGGAGCTGCTCGAGAGCGCGGTCGCCTCCCTCGAGGCGTACGCGGGGGCTCCGAACGACGTACCGTTCGGTCACGGCACCCTGATCGAGACGCTGTCATGGTGGAACGGCGAGGTGCACGACATCGTCGTCGTCGGCGAGGGCGGGACACCGGCGTTCGAAGCGTGCGTGCGCCTCGTCGCGGGTTTGCCCGCAGCGCTGGTCTCGCCGGTGATCGTCGACCGCCGTCGGCCCGTCCCCGCCGGCTTTTCCAACCTGGCGGACAAACTGGCTGCGGCGCGGCCCGTGGCGGCGTACCTGTGTCGCCGCGGGGCCTGCGAGGCGCCGGTGGAGACCCCCGAGGCGCTCCATCGCCGCCTCGTGGCGCTCGGAGGAAGGTGGACCGAGCACCACGACGGGGGGCCGTCCGACCGGAATGCGTGAGCAGCGGCCACCGAGGTCAGTCACCGCGCGACGACAGGGCGATTCGCTCCGTGCGAGCGCGCCGCGCATCGTTCCACGAGACGAACCCGTGCAGCGCCATGCGCCGGGCCTGCTGTCGAAGGCGCTCGACCCACGCATCGGGGATCCCGTTGCGATGGTGTGCAAGTGAGAGCGTGCGGGGGGCAGGCGCGAGGCTCGCGAGGTACAACGACTCGAGGATGGAAAGGCGCGTCACTGGCTTGCCGAAGTGGTGGCGTGCCGCCTCCCCGACGCCATAGACCTCCGGCCCGAGTTCGATCACGTTGATGTAGGCCTCGAGGATGCGATCCTTGGATACGACCTGTTCGAGCCGCGCCGTCAGGACGGCCTCCTCGAGCTTGCGCGATAGCGTTCGTCGCCCGCCCAACCACAGGTTACGGGCGAGCTGTTGGGAGATCGTCGACGCTCCACGCTCGACGCGTCCGCGCAGCAGGTTGTGCCAGAAGGCGCGCTGCATCTGCTCGCGGTCGAAGCCGTCGTGCTCGTAGAACCGGGTGTCCTCCATGGTCACCAGCGCGTGGGCGGCGCGCCGGGCGCGGTCGAGGGGGACGAAGTCGCGGTCCGCCGGCGCGAGCACCTTGCGGCGCAATCGCCCGTCGTCACCCCGAAAACGGTGCACGTAGGGGCCTTGGAGGCCGACCACGTCGATGCCCGGGGGGTCGAGGATCATGGTGCAGGCGGTCGGATAGGGCAGGGCGAGATCCAGCTCCCCGGGCGGATCGTCGAGCATGGCAGTGGTATCGCCGTCGACGGATCCGATGCGCGACGGATCGATACGGAAGTGAAGCGATCCCGAGAGCGTGCCGGCAAAGCGTGCCCCTGCCAGATGGGGCAGGAGCCCGGTCGGGGCACTGTCAAACAACGCCTGGCACGAGGTGGGGGGAAGGAGGGCGTCCATGGCGACCACCGCGTCCGTGCGGTGGGCCGAGATCTCGACGGCGACATCCCCGACGTGCACCGTGCCCGAAGCGGTCTGCTGATTCGCGGACACGTGTGCGATGCCGTCGAATCCGAAGGCCTCGACGGTCACGGCGCCGTCCGCGATGCGGCCGTCGACGATACGCAATCGCGAAATCTCCAATCCGGTGGCCTGGCCGCTGACGGTCGACCCATCCTTGCGAAACGTTAGCGAGCCGGACAGCTCGGCGTCGGAGACGTCGATGGCCGGTCCGACGACCAGGCGAAGGGGGCCGTCGAGATCGCCGAGGCCGAAGGCCTCGAAGTCGAGCCGTGCGGCGGCGTCGGCATCGATCACGGCACGGGCGCGGCCGCCGGCGCGGGCCCGAACTTCGACCTCGGTTCGCCTCTCGTCGTGGACCCCCTGCATCGCGAAGGCCGACGAGCGGCCCGAGCGGACCTCGGCCGAAAACGAAAGCGGGCTGGCGGGAGACCGCTCGGCCACGAGGCGAACACCGTAGGACGTGCCATCGGTGAGGTCGGCCCGAGCGATGCCCTGCATCTCGTAGGTTCCACCGGCACGCCGCCGGATCCGCAGGGCGTGCACGTGGGGCGGTGCGAGGGGACCGATGGCGAAGGCCGGAAGCTCGGCGTCCTCGACGAGCAGTCCGGCATCGAGGCCGAGTCGGTCGAGCCATGCGAGCTGCGGCATGGGGAGCGACGACCGGGCCTTCCGCCCGGCGTCCTCGGCTCGCCCGGCGTGCCCGGTCGACGGAGGCTCCGCATCGGGTTGGGGCGTCGTGGGCCGACGTTCGATGCGCAGGCCTGCGACGACCGCCCCGACCCCTCCGGTCCACGGCCCGAGACGCATGGCGTCGACGTGTACCGTGAGGTCGCGCCGGGACAGCGCCACGTCGGTGAGGATCAGGCCGCCCACGTCGAGGTCCACCTGCGAGGCACCGGTGAGCGCTTGCAGCTGCGCACGTCCGTCGCGCTCCGCCAAGGCGACGGCTGCACAGAGACTTGCGGCCGCGACGGCACGCCACGCGGCCTTCGGTGCGCGACCGCGCGAAGGGTCGGGGCCGCCGGAAGGCCGGTCAGGCGTAGGTGGCGAGGGGGGCTTCACGGTGGCCGGCGAGTGTGGGGCGCGCAGGCAGGGCCATGTGATCCAACATGCGGGCGATCAACTGCTCGTAGGAGAGCCCTGCGGCCGCGGCGACCCGGGCTGCCACGCCGCGACGGTGGACCGGGGGTAGGGGCTCGACCTCGAGGATGCATTCATTCTGTCGCGGCGAACACAGCAGGTCGACGCGGGCGAGGCTCGCGTGGAGGTCGAGGGCGGCCACGGCCCGACGGGCGAGGGCGTAGATCCCATCGAGCACGACCTGGCCGAACTGCGGGGGGCACACCATCATGCTCGCCGGTTCGCCTGCGGCCCGGTGGACCTCCATGGCGCCGAGGACCTGCTCTCCGAGCAGGACGACCTGGACCTCGCGGCCCTCGATCCCCCGCTCGAGGAGGATGTCGTCCGACGTGGGCGCCCCGCGCCGTACGAGGTCCGCGACGGCGGCCTCGTCCCGCAACCATGCGACCTCGGTCCCATGGGCGCCGTGCCGTGGCTTGGCCACGCACGGCCAACCGAGCATCGCCACGGCACGGGCGTTCGGTTCGCTATCGGACGAAAGAACCACCGTCGTGGGCACGGGAAGGCCGTGTTGCGCGAGGCACTTGCGCGCGGCGAGCTTGTCGAAGGCCCCGGCGATGGCGTTCGAGGCCGGGGCGCAGTAGGGGATCCCCAGGCGCTCGAGGACCTCGACCAGGCGCCCCGATCCCCCCGTGGGCCCGTGGGCCGCCACCATGCACAGGTCGACGGCCGGGATCTTCGGGTGGCGCACCAACTCGTCGGCCGTGGCCACCTCGAGGATCGCCGCCTCGTGACCGAGCGCGCGAATGGCGCAAGCCATGTCTCGCGCGGATTCGACGTCCACGCGCCGCTCGACCGCGGCGGGATCGCCGTCGACCTGGGCTCGGACGGGGCGGCTCGTGAGGATTCCGACGCAAAGGGGGCGCATGACCGCCGCCTAGCAGGACTTGCCATCGCGCCCCAAATTTTCAGATACTCCCACGGTCCCGGCTGGCACGCGCCTCACCGCGCCGACCGGACGACAACACGAGCCCCCATGACCTTTCTCGAGGCCGCCATCGCGGTCCTCCGCCGAGCCGACGGCGCGCTCCACGTTCGGGAGATCGCCCAGCGGGCCGTGGCCGAGGACCTGCTCTCCCACGTCGGACGTGATCCGGAAGCCGCCATGCGCAGCTGCCTGACCTCTGCGGTGCGCAGCAAGAGCAGCCGCGACGGATATCGCATCGTCCGTGTCAAGCCGGGGTACTACACGGTCGAGGCCGACCCCGACGGTCCGCCTGCCGAGGCACCGGCGGCCGACGAAAGCAGCGCAGCGCCCGAGAAGGCCGAACCGGCAATCGGGGCGGAGGATGGTCGTGGGGAAGACGTGTCCGATGCGGCCGATTCGGCTGGAACGCCGAACACCGAGGTTGGCACGAGGGTGGCGGATTCGACGCTTGCGTTCCGGGCACCGCCCGAGGCCGGCCTCGAGGGGGTCACGGACGTGGCCTTGGTGATGGCCAACGCGATGAGCCGTATCGTCGAGCGACGCCCGGAACTCAGAGAGGAATTCGAAGCCATGCAGAAAGCCATGTCGGCCCGCGGCGATGCCCGTCCGGCCCAGCGAACGATTACACCCGCTCGGGGGGCCAAGGTGGAGGTCCAGGTGACCGAGCGTGGCTCGTCGGGCCGTCGCCGCCGCCGTCGTCGCCGCAAGGGCAAGAAGGTGGACTGGACCGCAGCCTTTCCGGCGGCTGCGGCGCAAGAGGACGTGGAGGCCAAGCTGCTCGATGCGGTGGCCCAGGTGCTCGGCGATGCCGAGGGACGGCACGTCCACATCCGCCAGATCGCCGAGTCCCTGTCCGCGCTCGGAATTCTCGACGGCGACATGTCCGAGATCGAGCGTGCCGCCACGGCGGCCCTCTTGGCCGACATTCGCAAGCGCGGCGCCCTGTCCCGATTCGTGGCCCGCGGTGACGCGCGCTATCAGCTTCGCAGCGCTCGACTGCCGGCTCCGGCGGCGGAGGCGGAGGACGCGTTGCGTATGGCCCTCGTGCGGATGGAGCAGGAGATCGAGGCGCACCTGGCGGCCTGGCTCGGAACCCTGGGCGTTCGGGCCCTCGAGGCCGTCGTGCGCACGTATCTTTCGGCCGAGGGCTACGCCATGATCGCGACCTTGGCTCCCCACAAGGGCACGGGGCGCCTCGTGGTCGAGGATCCGGACCGGGATGGGGAGGACGCCCGGACCCTGGTGGTCGTCGTGCCGCGCAAGGTCGGCATCGATCCCCGGCTTTGGCAGGGGGAGGCCGAGAAGAACGAGTGTGCCCGGGTCCTGGTGGTCACGGGGGGGGCGTGGCCGGATTCCTTCGACCCGCCGACCGACGGTCGAGCGCTCGCCGCAGCGGATCTAGCGGCGTGGATGCGATCCTCGGGATTCGGGACGGAGACGGTGACGGTGCAGGTCACCCTGCTCGATCCGACGGTCGTCGAATCCATCGCCGGACTCGACTCGTGAGCGAACGGTCGGGGGATCGCCGCGTCATCCGGGCGGAGTTCCGCGGCCGCGAGCCGTTCGCCCCGTGCCTTGCGTACCAACTCGAGGTGCGCGAGCAGGTCGTCGCGAAGACGTCGCCCGGGACGTTGATTCTCGTCGAGCATCCTCCGGTGTTGACCCTCGGTCGCCGGGGCCGGCGGGAGGACATCCTGTGGCCGGACGAGGCGCTCGCCCGTTTCGGGATCGAGGTGTGCACCTCGCCACGGGGGGGAGAGGTGACCCTCCACGCACCGGGACAACTGGTGGCCTATCCGGTCGTGCACGTCGGCCGTCGGATTCGGGGCCACATCGAAGATCTGGGGGAGGTCGCCGTTTCGCTGCTCTCCGAACTTGGGGTGGAGGATGCGGTGTTTCGCATGGACCACCCCGGCGTGTGGGTGGGAGAACGCAAGATCGCATCCATCGGGATCCACGTGTCCCGCGGCGTGACCGTACAGGGCATCGCCATCAACCTCGACGTGGAGCGGCGGCTCTTCGGTGCTCTCGTGCCGTGCGGTACACCGGGCCTCGAGATGGTCAACGCGGTGGACCTCGGTGCTCCCCGCGTCGCCATGGACCATGCGGCACGGCGATTCGCGTCCCTGTGGTCCGAGCGGACGGGCGTGGATCTCGCTTGGTCGTAGGGCGTCCGTCGGCTGCCCTCGAGCACATGGGTCGGCTCCGCGGGGGATGGGGGGCCGGAGAACGGAGTTTTTGGCAAGCCCGGGAAGACGCGGCATCGTGGGGGCGTCATGCCGTACGCTCCCCCCGTGCTCGATCCCGCCGCGTGTTCGAACGAGACCGAGCCCGAAGTCGGGCTCGCTCGGGTGCTCGTCGCAGGCGGCGGTACCGGTGGACATCTCTTCCCCGCCCTCGCCGTTGCCGAGGAACTCTCGCGCGGCGGCACCGAACTGCGCTTCGTGGGAACCGCCCGCGGGATCGAGGCGCGCGCCGTTCCCGAGGCCGGCTATCCCCTCGACCTCTTGACCGTGCGGGGGATCAAGGGGCGGGGCCTTTCGGGCCTTGCGACGGGAATTTCACGGCTTCCGGTGGCGTTCTTCGAGAGCCTCTCCATCTTGCGCAGGTTCCGTCCGGACGTGGTGCTCGGTGTCGGCGGATACGCAAGCGGTCCGGTCGTCGCGACGGCGGTGCTCCTGCGCCTTCCCACCGTCGTCATGGAGCAGAACAGCGTGCCGGGCATCACCAACCGCATCCTCGGGCGGTTCGTCGACCGCGTGTGTGTGACCTATCCTCCGGGTCGTTATTTTCCGGCGTCGAAGGTCGTTCGCACGGGCAACCCGATTCGGTCGTCCATCGTGCAACGGATCCGCACCGCGGTGGAGGAATCCGTGTCGCGCCGCTCCGTCGGCCCCACGCTCCTCGTGCTCGGGGGCAGCCAGGGCGCTCGGCCGATCAACGATGCGATGATGCGCGCGGCCCCAGAGCTGTTGCGCCGAGTGCCCGGTCTTCGCATCGTCCATCAGACGGGGCGCCGCGACGAGGACCGGGTGCGCCGCGGTTACGGGGATCTGGCGACGGCGGGCGGGCGCATCGAGATCGTCCCCTTCATCGAGGACATGGCCTCGGCGTACGCTTCGGCGGATTTGGTGCTGTCGCGGGCGGGGGCGACGACGTTGGCGGAGTTGGCCGTGGCGGGTCGGCCGGCGATCCTCGTGCCGTTTCCCCACGCGACCGACGACCACCAAACGAAGAATGCCGAGGCCTTCGTCGCGGCGGGCGGCGCGGTCCTGGTGCCCCAGCATCAGCTCTCCGGGCAGGCTTGGCTGGGGGAGATCGAGCGGATCGCGGTGGACCCGGACCGGCGGCGGGGCATGGCGAGGGCCATGCGCAGCCTCGCCCGCCCGGATGCGGCCCGGGAGGTCGTGCGCGTCCTGGGCGAAGTCGCCCGTCGCGGCCGCCCCTCGTGACGTGGATTGACCCGATCGGGCCGCCGTGGGCCACGATGGAGGTGATGCCTACGTCCAGCACTGCAAGCCCCCATGGATCCGATTCGCGCCTGCCGCGGGTGGCCGTCGGATGCGCGACCTTCGCCATCGCCCTCGCGTGCGGCGTGGACGAGCGCGTGGACAACCCCTTTGCGTCGGCCACGGCCACGTCGGGGGGGCAGGTGACGCAAGGTGGCAGCGCAACCGACGCATCGGGTGGTACGGCGGCCTCCGCGTCGGCGGGATCGGCCACGTCGAGCACCTCGAGCGGCGGCTCCGCGACGGACGGGTCGGCGTCGGACTCGGGGCCGAAGTTCGACGTCGGCGTACCGGACGGGGGCCCCATGGGATGCGAGGGCGGGGATGGCCAGTGCGGCTGCAGCTTCGTCGACCTGCTCTTCGTCATCGACAACTCGGGGTCCATGGGCGGCTACCAGACGGCCCTGTCCCTCGCGTTTCCCCAGTTCGTCGACACCCTCGTCCAGGCCCTGCCGCCCGGCACGAACGTCCACGTCGGGGTCACGAGCACCGAGATGGGCTATGCGTCGTCGGGTTCGACGTCGATCAGCAACGGGGTGTGCATGTTCACCGGCGACGGAGGCCAGTCGGAGGACGCCTTCTACATCACGCCGGACGTCATGAACACGGGGCGTAACGGCGCCCAGGGACGGCTCTACAAGCCGGGGGGCAACGGCCCCGCGTACGCGGAGTTCGCCACCGACGCGCCGGCGGCCGAACTCGATCAGGCCAAGCAGTGGTTCTCCCAGGCGGCGCAGATCGGCGAGGGCGGCAGCAACATCGAGATGTCCACGGCGCCGGCCGGATGGGCCACCGATCCGGCGAACGATGCGACCAACATGGGGTTCTTGCGGGACGAAGGGGCCGTGTTCGTCGTGTTCTTCATGCAGGACGAACCCGACCAGACGCCCCTTACGGTCAATGGGATGGATACCGGGCAGCTCATGCTGGACAAGATCGCGGCCGCAAAGGCCGGCTGCGGCGGGCTCTCGTGTGTCCTGGCGGGAGGATTCCTGAACGACAACCAGTGCGGCGGTCGCCCCATCGACACCTTCCTCGCGGGGATCCCCACGCCGCCCACCGTGACCAACCTGCCTCCCGAAAATCTCGCGGAGAACGACCCGCAGGCGGCGGCCAATCAAATGAACCAGTTGCTCGCGGACACGCTCGCCGACGTCATCGCCCAGAAGTGCGACGAGATCCCACCCGTGGGTTGACGCGCCCCGGGTGGAACCTCGGCGGGGGGCCGTCGCCCGCTACGGCGCCGACATGGCCACGCGGATCTCGCCGAAGTTGGGCAGGGCGCAGGCGACGTCGTCGCGGCCGTCACCGTTGAGGTCACCGAGGGCGATCTGGGAGGGAATGTCGCCGAGGACGAGGCTGTGGACCATTTCGAACGTCGCAGCGCCCGCGTTGCGCAGGAACAAGAGTTCCTGGCTGTTGCTGGCAGCGACCAGGTCGAGCCGCCCGTCGCCGTCCACGTCGCCGGTCGAGACATCCACGAGCAGATCGGGCGTCTCGGCGTAGGCGACGCCGCCCACCGAACCGTCGGGTGCAAGTTCCAGGACCATGGCCTTGGGCTCGTTGGCGAAGAGCGACACCACGTCCGGAACCCCGTCGCCCGACACGTCCGCCACGGTGAAGCGTTCGCTGATCGGGATCTGCGAAAGGGTCGTCGAGGTGCCGGGAACGCCGCCCGGATCCATGTGGACCAGCTCGATGCCGGGTGGGGAAAGGGTGACGGCGATGAGATCGTCGCGTCCGTCGCCGTCCACGTCCGCGGCGTCGATGGCGCTCGGGGTGGTGGGTTGCCACACCCAAACGTGCAGCACGTCGACGACGGCACCGCTGGGCAGGTTCGAATAGGTATAGGTGACGTTGGGGAAGTTGTCCGACGGTACGACGACGGCGGCATCGAGGACGTCGTCCTCGTCGAAGTGCCCGACGGCCTGGGCGAGGTTGCCGCCGTAGATGGCGTCGGTGCCCTTGGTGAAGGAGCCGGCGCCGTTGTTCTCCAGGTAGGCGATGTCCACGTAGTTGCCGGACTGGGCTTCGGCGAGCAGGTCGACGTCACCGTCCCCGTCCCCGTCCCGCGCGATCAGGCGAAGGGGCGTGGGCACGGTGACGAACTCCGCCTCGTCGGAGATCGCGCCGCCCTCGAACAAGGTCCGTAGGATCCGGCCGCTTGCGGGCATCGACGCCACCAGATCGGCGTCGCCGTCGGCGTCGAGGTCGGCGATCGCCACGCCGGCAGCGCTGCCCCCCACGTCGGGGGCCACGTCGAAGGCGTGGCAGACTTCCTTGGCCTGCCAGATGCCGTCGCCGCACCCGGGGGGAAGGGTGCAGTCGGGCTCGCATCCGTCGCCGTCGACGTCGTTGCCGTCGTCGCAGGCCTCGTCGCCTTCGACGATGCCGTTGCCGCAGACGGCGTTCTCGCCGGTGGTGGTCCCCGAACCGTCGGAGTCCGACGCGCCGGTGCCCGACGTGCCGTCGTCGCCCGCGGTCGAGCCGCCACCCGCCGTGGTCCCCTCGGCCCCCCCATCGTCGCCTCCCGTACCGCCCGAGAGGGTGTCCGCGCCGTCGGTGTCGGAAAGCGGGGAGAAGCCACCCATCTCGGCGTTCTGCATGCATCCAGCGAGGGCGAGGGAGAGCAGGGCAGAGACGTGGACGAGGTGTGAAATCGAACGGTAGAGCATGGTGGAACCTCCACCGTTCCATGTCGTCCGTCGCCGCCCGACGTTGCACGGGGCCCGTGCGGATTCCGTGGCGTGCGCATGTGCCGCAAGCTACAGGACCATCACCGTTCCGATGGCGGCGAAGTGGTGGGCTCGGTCGAAGATCCGTGCGCCCGCCTCCGGGTCGCGTCCCGCCGGGGCCGTGATCCTCAGATTGCGCTTCTCGTTGCGACGCATGCCCACGACCACGACGTGGGGACCGGTGAGGATCTCGAAGATCGGCACCCGCATCTCGTGCTCGTGGAGGATGTAGTCGCCCGGCCGAAAATAGCCCGGAGGGTAGGCCCCACCCGTCAGCTCGACCGGCTCGGCGCCGATGCGGCTCGTGCGTCCGGCCTGAAGACGGAAGATGAGCTTCGCGCTCGCCGGCACCGGGCCGATGACGTGCAAGAGCACGCGGACCTTGGGACGAGCCCCGCGGACGACGGGACCCTCGATCTCCCAGCCGAGGATCTCGATGGCGTCCTCGAAGCGTACGAGCGTCTCGTGTTCGAGTTGGACGGGGGCGTCGAGGACGATGTGGGGTAGACGATTGCGGTCCTCGAGGCCAGGGGGGAGCACGTTGGCGACGAGACGCGCCCAGGCGTGCCGGTCGTCGAGGACGAAGAGCGGCCAGTGATCCTGGCGATGGAGCTGGAACAGGCCGGCAAGATCGGTCTTTCGTACGAGGGCCGCGTAGGGCGCCCCGGCGGCGAAGAGCGTCGCCAGCTTACGCCGGTGGTTTACGGCTTCGACGGTCGTGGCGCCGGCATAGAGCTCGAGTTCGGGTGCATCCACGCGCAGCGTCGCAAGCCGTGGCGGCAACGCGCCGGCCTCCACGGCCTCGCGGTGGGTCGCGAGCAACGGCGCAAGGCTCAGGCGCGCCAGCGTGGGACGCACGATGCCGTGCGGGACGATCACTGCGCCGAACACGGCTGCGAACGCGACGGCGGCGCTCGCCAGGCGCGGGCGGCCCCGATGCAACGCGAGGGCGGCGGCCGCGGCCGCAAGGATCCATACATGAATGCTTCGCGCGATACGACCACCGAGGTCCAAGGCCTCTGCCGGGAAGAAGGTGCCGGAGAGGGGAGGGCCGAACAAGTTGACGTAGGCGGCGGGGTATGCCCGACCGTCCTTGGCGAGGGCCACCCATGCGCCGAGCACGAGTGCGACGATCAGGCGACCTTTCGCGTTCGAGGATGCAAGGCCGTCGTCCGCGGCATGGGCCACCACCAGGGCCGTCGCCACGGTGACCGGCAGGGGCACCACGCCATAGACCAGGCACCAGGGCACCGCCGCCGCGACGGCGAGCACGAGATAGGCCCGGAGCCATCCCGGGCAGGTGCGTCCCGCAACGACGCCGAGCAGAGCGAGGGGGGTCACGGGCCAGGTCTGGTGGAGGAAGGCCCCGATCCCCGCCACCACGTCCACGCCGGCCGGGTCGTCCAGGAAGGCTTCCGTCTTGGCGGCGGCGAGGATCGGCAGGTATCCGTCCTCCTGCCGGACCGCGAGGACGCAGGTTGCGGCCAGGCAGCATGCGCCCGCGGTCGCCACGGCGGCTCGCATCCGCTTCGATCCGTTGGGGCCGAAGGCTGCCGCCAGAAGCGGCAGGGCTGCGCCCCATCCGAGGCCGCGCACGTGGACGGCGGCGGCCACGAAGGCCACGGCTGCGACGGCCATCGAGAACCTGCGTCGTCCGTCGTCCGCTCCGACGAACGCGGCGGTCGCCGACGCGGCGGCGACGATGCAGATCTCGCCCCACGGATCGCCGAGGACGGCCGAGCCGGACACCGCGACCGAGGGAAGCCCAAGGTACACGGCGAGGGCCACGACCGTCCCGAAGACGGCGCCGGGGCGGCGCGGCGCCCAAGCGGCGACGAGAGCGCCGCCGAAGGCGACCGCGATCAAGTCGAACGTCCGCGCTGCAGTCTCGAGTCCGAGTAGGGAACGCAGCACCGAGATCCACAGACCCCGCAGCACGTCGAGACCGACGGGCGCCGTAGGGAACGTGCCGTGGGCCTCGCCGATGCGCGCAAGGCTGCGCTCGATGCGGGGCAGTTCGGCTTCGCCCCAGATGCCGTGGGCGCCGAGCCCCGGGCCGAGAACGACCACGACCCATGCGGCGCCGAGGATCGTCCACGCAGGGCGCAGGGCAGGGGATCGTCCGGATCCGGAGGCCGACAAGGCGGCGCAACCATAGCGAAAAACCGGTGCCGGTCCGCCGGTTCCACTGCTTCGCCGCCCGGGATATGGTTCCTCCATGCGTGACCGGCTCCGCGTTCCGTCGATCCCCTCTACGGTGGCCCTGGCTGCGGTCGTCGCGTGCGGCGGTCGAGCCGAGCCCGAACGCACCCCTCCACGCAAGGCCGCGCCGAGCGAGGCGGCGAGCTCCGAGACGGCGAAGCCAGGGCCCCCTGCGCCCGCGGCCCGCGACGATGCGAAGTACGCGTGGAAACTGCCCACCGGGATTGCCGCCCCCCCGCCCGTTCCCGCGGACAACCCCATGACGCCGGCGAAGGTGGCCCTGGGCGAGCGCCTGTTCTTCGACGGCCGTCTGTCCGTGGACGGATCGCGGAGCTGCTATTCGTGCCACCGCGACGCCTGCGGCAACGCCGACTGCCGAGTCAAGGCCCTCGGTGCGGGGGACAAGCCCCTGCCGCGGAACACGCCCACCATCTGGAACGTCGGCTTTCGCAAGTCGCTCTACTGGGACGGCCGTGCCCCGTCGTTGGAGAAGCAGGCCCTCGGCGCCTTGAAGGGCGGCAACATGGGGCTCGGGGACGGCCTTGCGGCCAAGGCGGCGGAGATCGGCAAGCTGCCCGAATACGCTTCCGCCTTCGCCGAGGCATTCGGGCTCGAAGAAGGCGCGACCGTGACGCCCGACCACGTGGCCAAGGCCCTTTCGGCCTACGAACGCACGCTGCTGTGCGGCGACACGGCGTTCGATCGAAAGGAGCTATCGCCGGCGGCCGAGCGTGGCTTTGCACTCTTCACCGGGAAAGCTGGATGCATCTCGTGCCATGCGGGCCAGGACTTCACGGACGGCCTGTTCCACAACGTGGGCATCGGCGTTCCGGCCGACGGCAAGCCGACCGAAACGGCCGACACGGGACGCATGCGGGTGACGAAGGACCCGGCCGACGCCTACCGCTTCCGCACGCCGACCCTGCGCAACGTGGCGAAGACGGCGCCGTACTTCCATGACGGCTCCGTGGCCGATCTCACCGAGGCCGTGCGGATCATGGCCTCCGGCGGCCGGCGGGTGCCGGGGGTCGATCCGCTGTTGCAGGATCGCAAGCTGTCCGACGCCGAGATCGCGGACATCGTCGCGTTCCTCGAGTCCCTGACCTGTCCCGGCACCCTCGAGCGGGACGGCGGGCCCAAGGACTCGGGCAAAGCGCCGCCATCCGGGGCCTAGCAGGTGCCGTAGCAGGCCCTCCTGGCCTGGCGCGGCCCCGCAGCGTTCCCTTGCGAGGCGCCCGTCAGGGCGGGAACTCGCACTGCTGCGTGGCCTGGTTGCAGTACGAGCCCGCTGCCACGAACGGGCAGACGTCCCCGAAGAAGTCCGTGCACGGGAAGCCGCAGGTGTTCGCCGTGTGCGTGTAGCAGATCTGGCCTAGGTCGCACTCGCTGTCGTTGTTGCACCGGCAGTTGAAGTCGTCGGGAATGCCGTTGCCGTTCTGATCGAGGCCGTTGCAGCACTCGGTCACGTAGTAGTCGCTGGCCGTGCAGTCGTCGTCCGAGCAGTCGGTGGCCCCGTCGCAGTCGTTGTCGATGCCGTCGGTGCAGCGGGCCGTGCCGAACTCGGGCTCCGGGTCGGCGCCGCCGTTGCAGCCGGCGCAACCGGGCGCGAAGGTGCAATCCGGGTCGGCGCAGTCGGCGTAGACGTCCCCGTCGTCGTCGACCATGTTGTCGCAGATCTCGAAGGGGTCCGTGACGAACTCAATGTTGAACTGGAACGGCCCCTCGTTCGGCCCGAGGTTCGGGTCGATGGTGTAGCCGTCGAGGAACACGAAGTAGGTGCCGGGCTGCAGCAGGGGGAACTCGAGCTTGGCGGCCCATTGGTTGCCGGCCGAGTCGTCGTCGCAGGCCACCTCGAAGCCGTCGGGGCACGACCCGCGTCGGACGTAGAGCACGGAGTCGAAGCTCGTGCCGATGGAGTCCATGCGGACCCCCATGGGCTCGTTGAGCACGAAGTAGAAGACGGCCTCCCCGGCACCGCCGCCGCAGGTGCCCTCGTTCAGATTGGGATTGCCCGTCGTGTCGCCGAAGTAGCTGCCACTTTCGGTGATCAGCTTGGCGGTGTTGCACGTCGCCTGCTCGTCGTCGCAGACGGGCACGTTGGCGCAGTCGGGATCGAGGCAGTCGACGAGACCGTCACCGTCGTCGTCCAGCTTGTTGTTGCAGATCTCGGGCTTGGGCGCGCAGTTTGCCGCGAAGGTGCAGGCGTCGTCGGCGCAGTCGATCTTGCCGTCGCAGTCGTCGTCCTGGCCGTTGTCGCAGATCTCCGGCATGCACTGTTGGCAGGCGGGGGCGAGGGTGCAGTCGGTGTCCATGCAGTCGACCGCGCCGTCGCAGTCGTCGTCGAAGGCGTTGTCGCAGACCTCGGCGCTCGGAATGCCGCCGCAGGTGCAGGGGAAGATCCCCTCGCAGTCGGGGTCGGCACAGTCGACGAGCAGATCGCAGTCGTCGTCTTGGCCGTTGTCGCAGAACTCGGGCTGGCCCTGGCACTGGCACGCCTGGGTCGCCGCGCA
>RFGU01000088.1 GCA_003696955.1 Deltaproteobacteria bacterium
CGTCCCGACTCGCGGGCGGCCTTGGCGGTTTCGGTGGGGACGGCGGCGACGTAGGCGATGGACTTGCCGTCCGGTGCCCACGCGAACGTCCGCACGCCCACCTCGAGGTCGGTGATCCGCACGGCCTCTCCGCCGCCCGTCGGAAGCACGTAGATCTGGGCGACGCGGTCGCCCTTGCGGCGCGAGGTGAACGCGACGAAGCGACCGTCGGGGGAGACGGCCGGTCGAAAGCTCGAGGCGTCGGGGGACGAAAGGCGCACGGGCGGCGTGCGGCCGTCGGTCGCGACGCGCCAGATCTCCTGGTGGGCGCGGCCCTTGTCGGGCAGGGGGGTCGGCACCGAGCGGACGAACACCACGAACCTGCCGTCGGGCGACACCTCGACGTCGCGCACGCTCTAAATCGCGACGACGTCCTCGGGCGTGAGGGCCTCGGTGCGCGCGACGGACGCGGCCTCGACGACCCACGGGGCCGGTGCCACGGTGGCGCTCGGCGCCGCGGGGCGAGTGCAGGCGGCAATGGCCGATGCGGTCAGGAGGGCAAGGGTGCGGACGTGGGGGATGGGACCCATGGCGCCCGCAGGCTATCGGGCGGCGGGCGGTGGCCGCAAACGGGCCGAGGGCGGCCCGGGGCGAGCCGAACCCTCGTCACCGCGGGGCGTCCCGGTCCGCTCTGGCCCCTCCATCGTGCCCGAAATCGTGCGGCGGCGGCGGCGAAGCGCTACCATGGATCGGGTGGCGCGACCGGCATCGCCGGGCCGCCCGGGAAGGACGCACGATGCACCCATCTTCGCCCAAGTTTCGGCTTCCCCCGCGGGGGATCGTCGCCGGCATCCTCGGTCTGTCCCTGGTCGGCGGTCTTGCGTACGTGCATGCGCCGCGTCACGACGGTGTCGGCCCCGACGACCTCGACGCCGTACCGGCGGATCCGAGCGCGCTCGGGCCCGAGGCCGGGCAGTGGCTCACCGGGGCGTTGGTGGTGGACTACGTGGACCCGCAGGAGGGCGAAGGGGGCAGCGACGAGGAGATCGAGGCCCACGCGGCCGGGCTCGCCGGCGTCGACGCGGCCCCGGCGGGGTTCTATGCCGAGGCGGAACACCTCTACCGCATCGAGGGGCCCCGGGAACGTCTGGCCGAACTGGCCCGGTCCCTTTCGCGGGACCCCCTCGTCGAATGCGTCGAATGGGAGACCGTCTATCGGCTGCCCGAGGCGGCGGTGGAGGCCGCGCCGACGGCGGTACCAGCGCCGGCCAAGCCCGCGCCCGACCGCTTCGTGCCCGACGACCCCATGTTCGGGTTGCAGTGGCACATGGAGCAGATCCGTGCCCCCGAGGCGTGGACCAAGACCCGCGGGTCGGGGGTCGTGGTGGCGGTGATCGACACGGGCGTGGCCTACAAGGATGCGGCGGGCGTGCGCGGCGTGCCGGATCTCGCCGGCACCAAGATCGTCGACGGCAAGACCTTCGTCAGCGGCGGCGCGCCCGACGGGCTCGACGATCACGCCCACGGCACGCACGTGGCCGGGACCATCGCCCAGACCACGAACAACGGCATCGGCGTGGCCGGGGTGGCCCACGAGGCGGCGATCATGCCGCTCAAGGTGCTCTCTGCCCGGGGCAGCGGGTCGGTGACGGCCATCGCCAACGCCGTGCGGTACGCCGCCGACCACGGTGCCCACGTGATCAACATGAGCCTCGGCGGGCCGTTCCCGTCGAAGGTCCTCGCCAAGGCGGTGGCGTACGCCCACGACAAGGGCGTGACCGTGGTGTGCGCCTCCGGCAACGACCACCGCAGCCGCGTCGGCTATCCGGCGGCCAACGAGGGCGCGGTCGCCGTCGGCGCGGTGGACTACGAGGGCAAGCTGACGTTCTACAGCAACTGGGGGGACGCCCAGGACGTGACGGCGCCCGGGGGCGACACCCGCTCCGACAAGAACGGGGACGGCTATCCCGACGGCGTGTTGCAGAACACGATCCAGATCGGGCGCCCGGCGGAGAACGGCTACCTGTGGTTCCAGGGCACCTCCATGGCCTCGCCCCATGCGGCGGGCGTGGCCGCTCTCGTGGTCTCCGAGGGGGTGACCAATCCCGACGAGGTGGAGCGGATCCTGAAGGAGACGGCCCGCCATCCGGAGGGACGTGCGTGGGATCCCAAGTACGGCGCGGGCATCGTGGACGCGGCCGCCGCCGTGGAGGCGGCGCGCAGCGACTACGACCCGGAGCGACTCGGCTTCTTCGGCATCGGTCTGCTGGCCGCCGGAGGGGTCGGTGCGAGGCGGCTGCGTCGCCGCTGGGTCGCCGCAGGCGGGGCCGTCGCCCTGGGGGCGCTTTCGGCCGTGGGCGTGATCCCGGAGCTGCTGGCCGGCGGCGTCGGGGGCGCGGCCTCGTTGCTCGGCACCGCGTTGGGCTATTCGGCGCTCGTGCCCCTCGTGGCGGTGGTGGCCCTCCTGTCCCTGCGCTGGCTTCGGCCGGCCCTTGCCGCCCTCGCCCTGGGCTACGGGGCCTTTCTCGCCCACGGCGCCGTCGTGCTTCCCACGTTGCTTACCGCCGTGCCGGGGGCCGCGCCCGTCGATCGGTTGTTCCTCGCGGTCCACGCGATCCTGGCCGTCTTCGTGGGGTTGCGCGTGGCGGCGATCTCGCGTCGGAACGCGGCGGCCTGACCGGGCCGGCGAGCGGGGCTACCATGGCCTCGTGGGTCTTCGGCCAGGCCACGTCCGCGTCGCGGGGCTCGCCCTCGGGGTGAGCCTCGGTGCGGCCTGCGTGCCGAACCTGGACAACGCCATCGCCTGCGGCGACGGCTACGTGGACAAGGAGGCCGGGGAGGCGTGCGATCCACTCGTGCCGGCGAGCTACGAGGGGGCCTGCCGCGACACGCCCTGGCCCATGGGGACGGCATCGTGCGATCCGCAGACCTGCCAGATCCGCAACGGCTTCGAAGACTGCGCGGCCTGTGGCGACGGCAAGGTCGACGAGGGCGAGGAGTGCGACGACGGCGCGCCCGTGCTCGTCACCTGCCCCGACGGTTCTCCCCAGGTGGTCTGCCAGGACTGTCGCCTTCGCTACGATCTGTGCCCGACCTGCGGCAACGGCGTCCTGGACGAGGGGGAGGAATGCGAGTGGAACGTGAGCGGCGATCTGGTCTTCCCCGCGGCCTGTACGGAACTCGAAAGCCCCTTCGCCAAGCCCTACACGTCCGGCGTCGCGACCCGATGCGGCAAGGACTGCCGCTACGTGCAGAACACCTGCGGCTTCTGCGGCGACGGCGAACTCGACCAGATGTGGGTCCTGCCCGACAACGTGGTGCTGCTGCCCGAGGTCTGCGACGGGGAGGCGGCCGACCCGGCCGAACTCGAGGCGTTCTGCCGCAAGGTCTGCACCGGTACGGTGCTCGGGTCGGCGGTCTTCGAGTGCAACTGGGCGTGTAACGCCTCGTGCAGCGGGTTCGTGGAGCCGCCGCCGGACGACGAGGGTTGCTGCCTTGCGCGCGACGAGCCGTGCCCCCTCGGGCCGAACGACCCTTATCCTTGCTGCATCGAGCTCGAGGACCCGCAGGCGGAGGCGTGCAGCGAGCGCTTCGGTCCGCTCGGCCTCGGGTGGTACTGCAACTGAACGCGCACTTCGCGCGACCCCTCGGTGGGAGTGCCGAATTCGAACCTCGAATTCGTCCCCTTGCGGACGATGCCGGGGATGGCTACCCTCTCTTCGGTTGTTGAAACTGACTTTCAATAACCATTTCACCGCGAGCCGACCATGATCGTCTGTCTGTGCAAAGGCGTGAGCGACCGGCGTCTCCTCGAGGAGGCGCGCCGTGGACACCGGACCCTCGCCCAGGTGCGGCGGGCCTGCGGGGCATGCACCGGGTGCGGTGCCTGTGCCGGTCAGGTCAAGGAGATCCTGCGCCGCGCCGGTGCCCACGTCGCCGCCCACTCGGACGGGTCGACGGGGCGCTGAAGGCGAAGATCGGTTTCACGGGTTCCCCCGAGCGGGGGGACACGATTGCAAAAGTCGATTTCAGTCGACCTCGAAGCGACTTGGCAGGCGGCGGGAGGGTGTTAGGTTGCGGCCATGAAGGGAAGCGCCAAGGTCATCGACCTGCTCAACGAGATCCTCACCGCGGAATTGACGGCGATCAACCAGTATTTCATCCACGCCAAGATGTGCCAGAACTGGGGCTACGATCGGCTCTACCGCAAGATCCGCGAGGAGTCGATCGACGAGATGAAGCACGCCGACCAGCTCATCGAGCGCATCCTCTTTCTCGACGGCGTTCCCAACGTCCAACGGTACGGCAAGGTCACGGTGGGCGAGACGGTGCCCGAGCAGATCGACCTCGATCTCGCGGTGGAGTACGCCGCCGTCGACCGGCTCCGCAAGGCCATCGCCACCTGCCGCGAGGAAGGGGACGAGGCGACGGCCGAGATGCTCGAGCACATCCTCGTCTCCGAGGAGGAGCACGTCGACTGGCTCGAGACCCAAAAGAGCCTCATCGACCAGGTCGGCCTGCAGAACTACCTGGCCGAGCAGATGCACGCCTGAACCGGAAGCACCTTCGATCGTGGAGGCGTCAGTGCGCCGTCGCGTCGGGACGGGCCTCCGGTGACGGCACACTCGGCGCGCCGTTCGGTCCGGCTCCAGGCAGCGCCGGTGTACCGTTCGCCGGCAGCTTGGGAGCGGCGGGCACGCCGGCCGGCGCCGTGGGCACCTCGAACTTGGCCGGATCGACGGGAACGCCCACTTCGATCTTGGTGACCGTGTGGATCATCTTGCCGAGGGGCGTGTCGAGTTCGATGCGGTAGGGCATCTTCACGCCCGCGACCTCGCGAACGTCGAAGAAGCGGACCGTTACCGGCACCTTGCCCATGGGGGACGCCTGCTCGAGGGTTTCGGAGACGACCTCGTAGGTGTTCGCGTCCACGTGGAGGACGACCTTGGTGTCGGGGTCCTTGACGAGTTCGACGTCGTAGATCGTGCGATCGCCCTCGGTGCGTTTGGCGACGGTGCGCGCCCGATCGAAGAAGTCACGCCACCTGTGGGCGAGGGTGAGCTTGGCCTGCCACTTGGTCTGTTCGGCCTCCGGTCCGGACAACACCCGCGGGCCGAAGATGGGATCTTCGGACCAGACGGTCTCCCCCTTCTTGCCCTGACGCGTAAGCCCCACGCCGGGCAGATCGGTCTCGGCGTAGAAGTCGCCCTTCTGCCACCACATGCGGACCGTGCCCCGTAGGTTCTGTTTGGGGCTTTCCACCTGGGCCTCCTCGTAGAACGAGGTGATGGCCTCGATCCGGTCGGCGCCTCCCACGGCGTCGACGACCTTCGCGAGCAAGGTCTCGGCGTCGGGCAGGTCCTCGCCGTCCTCCGGGGCGTCGGCCTCCCCGCCGGCACCCGAACCGGTCCCGGCCTTGGCGGCGTCCTTCGGTCCCGGCAGGGTCACCGTTTGCGGCGCATCTTCGGGGGCCTCCTTCTTGCACGCGGACAGGAGGAACGTGGCGGCGAGCACGGTACCTAGGGTTCGAACGCGGGTGCGGAGCATGGCAGAGTCCTTCAGTTGGCGGGGGCCATCGTGCCACGGCCGTCGCCCGTCGGCGACGCCGTCGTCCCCTCGGCAAGGCGCTCCTGCAGGACGCGCACGGCGGCGTCGAGTACGGGGTCCTCGCCACGCGCGAAGGCCGAGGCCCGTTCGGTGACGGGCACGTCGGGGCGGACGCCCTGGCCCTCGGCCTCGCCACCGCCCGGGGCTTCGTAGGCGCCCACCACGAACTGCAGACGGGCCCCGCCGGGCAGGCTCTCGATGAGCGACGGAAGTGCAGCTCCCGCCGAGGGGCCGCCGCCCACCACGATCGCCCGACCGAGGGCCTGCATGCCCATGGCGAAGATCTCCGAGGTACTCCCGGTGCCCTCGTCCACGAGGATCGCAAGGGGGCCGTCGAAGGCGTCGGGATTGGGCATGACGTTGAACGCCTGCTCGAACGTGCGGAAGCGCAGCTTGCCCAGGGAGCCTCCGTCACGCAGGAACAACCGGGCGACGGGGACGCTCATGGCGCCGACCCCCCCGGGGTTGCCGCGCAGGTCGAGGATCATGGCGCGCGCCCCTCGACGGCGAAGCTCGGCGACGGCCGCCTCGATGCGGGGCACCATGGGCAGCATCCATACGTTGAACGCGACCACGCCGATCTTGGTTCCGGGGACCATGCGGTGTTCGACGCGGGTGGGGACGTTGCGCAGGTGGCCGAGGCTTACGGTCTCGCCGGCCTCGGCAACGCAACGCACGCGGTAGGTGCGCGTCGTCTCCTCGAGGGGCGGACGGACCACCACCTCGACGGGGGTACCCGGCACGCAGGAGGCCAGCTCGTCGAGGGCCCGGCGGATCCGGAAGGCTTCGGTGCCGACCCCGTCCCGAGCCTCTGCGGCCTTCACGGCGGAGGCCACGTCCTGGCCGTCGATGGCGATCACCTCGCTGCCGGGCGGCACGGCTCCAGGGTCTTCCCGGCGCGGCGCGACATGGGGGCGGCCGCCGGGCAGGGTCCCGGTGACCGTCGCCGGGCCGTCGAAGTCGGGCGATCGCGTGACCACGGCGGCGCCTTCGATCCAACGCAGCGAAAACGGCAGGTGACCGTCGCCCCGGGCGCGCCCCTCGTCGTCGGCGATCAGGGCGAAGTGGCTCTGGCCGAGCTTGCCGAGCATCTCGCGGATCGCCCCGTACGCCTCGGCGGGGTTCTTGGCCGCGGCCACCTTGCGGCCGTACTCGAGCCGAAGCGCCGGCCAGTCGAGGCAGCCCAAGGTCGGGTCGAAGTGCTTCTCCCGCACGACGTTCCACACCGCCTCGAAGGTGTCGGTGTAGGGCGATGCGGGCAGGGGCGGCAAGGATGCCGGATCGAGGGTGCTCCAGTCGGTGCAGCCGTCGGCCGGGGCGGCCTTCTCGTCGGTGGCCGCAGCGGGAGATCCCTCGCTGGCGTCATGCGCCGGCCCTCCGGTAGCGGCCGCCGTCGCGGCGTCGGTAGGGGCGGCCTCCTTCCCCGCGGGCGGCTTCGTGCACGCGACGGCGAGGGCGAGCCCGAGGCTCGCGAGACGGCGGAGGGAGGGCATCGCGGCTATTCGTAGGTGATCCGCTCGAGTCCGTCGAGGTCGAGCACCTCGATCTCGTGCCGCGAGAGCTTCAAGATGCCCTCGCGTTGCATGCGGTTCATGGCCCGGGAGATCTCCTCGCGCACGGTTCCGAGGCGGGCGGCCACCGTGTTCATGTCGAGCTCGCGCGGAATGACGCAGGGCTTGCCCGGTTCGGCGCCGTGGCGCGTGGCCAGGGTGTAGAGGAACGCCGCGAGCCGGCGCTGCACCGAGCGCAGGGACAGGTCGAGCACCAGGTCGATGAGGCGGTTGGTGCGAAAGGCCATGTGGCGCATGAGGGCCCGGGCCAGGGCCTCGGAGCGGCCGATGAGGGCGAGGACGTGGCTCGATTCGAAGCGGTAGACCGATCCGTCGCTCATGGCGAACGCCGACGCGGCGCACTGCACGTCCCGGGGCAAGAAGCCCTCGCTGATGAGCTTGCCCGGTTCGGCCAGGTAGAGGATCTGTTCGCGGCCCTCGCTCGAGATGAGGCTCAGCTTGAACTCGCCGCTGCGGACCAGGAACAGGCCCGGGCCCGGCTCGCCGCGGCGAAAGATGGACCGCCGTCGCTGGACCTCGAGGATCTCCGCTCCGCGGGCGAGATCCTGCATGATCCCGTCGGGCACCTGGTCCCATCCCGCCCAACGGCGCAGATAGGCGATGATCTTCTCCGCTTCGGTGGCGTCCACCGGCATGGCGGGACTATATCACCTCGCGTCCGCGCGTCCCGACGCCCCGCCCCGCCCGCCACGCGTCAACCAGCCGGAACCAGGGCTCGAAGTACGCCGTCGATCCGTCGATGAAGATCGACCGGGACCCACAGCGACGCGGGGGCGTCCTCGGGCTCGGCGAAGACCAGGGCCGTCTCGACGAGTTCGCCGACTTCCGGACGCGCGGCGCGGTTCGGTGCGATGGGCACCTGGCCTTGGCGAACGATCCGGGCGAGCAGGTGGTGGGCCCCGGGAGAGAAGGTGGCCACGAGGACGCCGAGGAGGTGGCCATCGAGCAGACATGCCGCGACCGCTTCGACGAACGACTCCGCGGCGCCTGCGTGGTCGTCGGACGCGCGAAGGCAGCGCACGCCGAGTCTGCGGGCCACGGCCTCGCGCCGGGCCGGCGACAGGGCGCGCAGGCCTGCACGGAGGGTCCGCGGTCCCTCGTCGTGGGAGCCGCCCCGAAGGTCGACGTGTACGAGGGGACCGAGCACGTCCTCGTCGGAAAGGTAGGTCTGCAACGTGTGGAGCCGGACCTCGGCACGCTCGCTCGGTGACAGGTGGGCGACGATCCAACGTTCAGTGGCGCGCAGGCCGACGGCCGCGTCCTCCACGGCCGCCCGGTCGCCGTCACCCCGCTGCAGGAACCGGGCGGTCACGGCGTCGAGGTGGGCGAGACGCGAGAGCACGTCGTCGGGGAGGGTGCCGACCGGCCTCCCGGAGCGTTGCAGGGCGCGTAGCAGGCGTGCGGTATCCCTGCGGGCCGACCGGACGAACGCCGCAAGGCGTGCGGTCGCATCGGCTGTCGCGTCGGCGCGTGGGGGGACGACCACCAGGTGGCGTGCCGGTAGAGCCTCCTTGGCGCCCCTCTTCCCGTCCTTGGGAGGGCGATGGTCCACGTGTGGGGCCATCGGCGGACGAACGCGGCCGCTTGACGCGCCGGCACGGATCCGGCCGCAAGACCGACACCGCGCGGCCCGTGCGCGCTCGAGGCGCCGATTTCGCCGGTTTCTTGGTGTTCACCTACATGTAGGTCAATGTACGACCATGCCCGCCGAAGCCTCGATCCGCCTTCGTCCCCTTCCCCGCCCTCGGCGAGACGGCCGCGAGCGGCGCCGCCAGCGTTCCGAGAGCGCGGCCGAAGCCATCGTGCTCGCCCTGGCCGCCGCGGCGCGTCGTGCGAGCCTCGACGCCGTCGTCGTCTGCGACGACCAGGGCATGTTGGTCGCGGCGAGCCCGTGCGACTTCGACCTCGATCCCGTCGCGGCCATCGCCCCGATCGTGGGTCGTGGCAAGGTGGCGGCCCACGTGCGCCGCGGCGATGCGGTCCGCCCCATGCGGGTCGAACCCGTGGAGGTGGGCCCGGAACTGCTCTACGTCGCCGCCATCGGCGGGGACGGTCGCGGCCGCGCGCGAGAGGCCAAGTGGGGCGCCGCCGCCGCCCGACGGATCCTCGGATGAGACGCGTGATAGCCTAGCGGGCCGTGGGATCGGCGACGAACCGGGCTCCGCTGCGGCACAAGGCCCTCGTGCTCTATGCCGGGGAACGAACGGGTCACCGCTCGTGCGGTGTCGCCCTTGCGGAGACGTTCGGTCGCCCCGTCGCGGCCTACCAGGCCCTTCGGCGCGGCGGAATCACGGGTACCGGGCCGTGCGGCGCGGTGACGGCGGGGCGGCTGCTGCTCGGGGAGTTCTTGGCCGACCCCGATCCCACGGCCCCCGCCCCGGCGCGTCTCGTGCAGGCCGTGCGCGCCTACGAGAAGCTGGTGGAGGAACGTGTGGACCGCGGGGGCGTCGACGGGTGGGTGTGCAACGACCTGACCGCCCGATTCGAGGACTTTCGCAGCAGGGCCCGCCACCGGTTCTGTACGCGCCTCGTCGCCGACGTCGCCGAGTGCGTGGCCGAGGTTCTTTCCGCCCATGGCGTGGACGTCGTGCCCACTGCGGTCGATCTCGACGGGGGCGGCCGTTTCGACCCGGTCGGCGACGGCCCGCCGCCCGAGGCCGCCGGGCTCGACGAAGCGACCTTACCCGTTGCATCGACCGAAGCGGGCGGCGAACCCACCAAGCGATAGCAACCGAGGGCGCGCCGCGAGACCGTCGCTCGGCACGTCGGACGGGATCCCCGTCTTCCTTGGATCGAAGGAGGTCCGCGTGCGAAGATGGCCGGGACGTGTGCGCCGCGTCCGGCGTGCGACGGAGACGATCCCCATGCAACGAGTTCCCGAGGAAGTCGCCGCCGCCCTCAAAGGAGGGCGGTGCGTATTGTGGGCCGGTGCCGGTTTCGGCGTGGCCGTGGGGCGCCCGGCCTGGGCGGACCTCCTGCGGGCGGCGGCAGAGCGGTTGGCCGAGCCCCTGCGGCCGGAAGTACTCGATCTCGTCGAGCAGGGCCGCCTCACCACGGTCCTTTCGTACCTCTACCGCCACCTCGGCGACGAGGTGGTCGAGGATCTGCTGCTCGCGGGTGGCAACGAGCCGATCCCGCCGCCCCTCGAGGTCTGGGCCGACCTTCCGCTTCGCGCCATCTTCGCCACGACCCACGCCGACGTCCTGTTTCGGGTCCACCAGGCGCGTGGCCGCACCCTCGACGTCATCTCCCACCGCGACGTGCACGGCCTGACCCTGCGGGACGATCGCGAGCCGTTCATCCTACGTACGCCCCCCACGGGCCGCTCCATGCGGGCGGACGACGTGTTCTTCGCCCTGGTCGAGGAGGTCGTACGCACGCGCAACTTCGTCTTCGCGGGTTTCGACATCGACGACCCGGACCTCTTGCAGATCCTCGATCTGCTCGGCCGGGTGGGCCGTGGTCGCCGTCACGTGGCGTTCTTTCCCTTCGTGTCGGTGGCGGAGGCCGAGGAGTTCGAGGAGCGCTACGGGATCGCCGTGGTGCGCGTCGGGGGGGCGGCGGGGGTCGCCGACGTGGGCGAGATGTTGCGCGAGGCCATGGACCGCGCCGTGGCCGAGGCCTCGACGCTCGACCAGGATCTGGCGAATCTCGACCTCGCCCGGCTCGTGCGTGGGCTTCCCGTACGGGCCGACCTGGCCCTCGATGCGGCCCTGGCCCTCGACGCGGCCGAGGTGGCGGCCCTGGTGGACCGGATCCCCGGTCCCTACGAGGGCACCGACCCGGGCACCGTGCTGCGCACCGGATGTGTGTTCTACGCCCATGGCGACATCCCCCGCGCGCGTCGAGCCTTCACCCACATCGCCAAGCGAGGAGCGGGCAGGGAGTACGAGTTGTGCGCCCGCTTCGACCTGGCCCTTTGTGCGTGCCGCGAAGGCGACTTTCTCGCCGGCGTCGACGGACTCGCCCAGGTCGGCGAGGAGGACCGGTCCATGGCGCTGGTTCCGCCGCGCTTCGAGATCCAGGAGATCTTCGGCCAGGACGGGACGCGCCTGATGTTCGGCTGCCGGGACCGCGAGACCGGAGAGATGCTCGACGTGGACGTGGGCGTCCTCGCCCGTCCCGTCTCGCCCGCCAAGGCGCGGGCCTTCTACGACGAGGTGCATCGTTACGCCGAGGTGCGACATGCGGGACTCAAGCCCGTGCGCGGTGCCTTCGCCGACGGCCGACTCTTCGGCGTGCTCGGCGAGCCCAAACCCGGCTTCGTGCTCGAAGATGCCCTCGAGGGGGAAGGACCCATGCCGCTTGCGCGCGTGGCCGAACTCCTCGTGCCCGTGCTCGATGCGCTGTCGGCGTTGCACGCAGAGGGGCTCGTTCACCGCAACGTCACGCCGCGCCAGATCCTGGTCACCCCCGAGGGGCCGGTGCTGCGCGGATTCGGTCCGCCACCGGTCATCGACTACCATCGCCCTTCCGTGCGTCGGGCGACGTGGGGCTTTGCCGCTCCCGAGGTGCTCGCCGGCGCCGAGCCCTCGCCGGCGAGCGACGTCTACGGCGCGGCCGCCGTGGCCCTGTGGTGCCTTGCGGGGCGTGTGCCGCCGGTGGGCGTGTTCGATCTTGCCCGTTATCTCGAAGATCCCCCGCCGCGCCTGCTCGAGGTCCTGCGGGACGCCCTGTCCGAATCGCCCCGGACGCGGCCTTCGGCGGCGGCGCTTTCGGCCCTGTTGCGCGACGTGACGGCCCGTGCGGGCGAAGACGCCGAGCGGGTCCTCGCGCGCCCGGAGGAGGCGCCGCCGCCTTCGCCCGCGGGTACGCCCACCGCGGAGCTGCCGGAGACCGCGAGCGCGCCCCTCACCGTGGAGGTGCCCGAGGACCCGGAGGATCTCGAAGCGTGGGCCCATGTGCTCGAACGATTCCCGCAACATCCCGAAGGGCGTGCGGCCCTCGACGACATCGAGCGTGCGGCACGGGATGCGGGCCGGTGGGATCGGGTGGCGGCGGTCCTCGGCGTGCGGGCACGCTGTGCCCAGGTCCAGGCCGAACGTGTCGCCCAGCTGCGGGCGCTCGCCGAAGTCCTCGAGACCCGTCTGGGGGCGCCGTCGGACGCCTTCACCACCTTGCAGACGCTGCTCGAACAGGTGCCGGTCGCGTTGCAGGTGGACCTGCTCGAGGATCTCGATCGGCTCGCCGAGGTCGCCGGGCGCCACGAGGATCTGGCGGCGAGCTACGAGGCCGTGGCCGAGCGTGTCGCGGACGCGGCCGTACGGGCGCAGCTCTACGTCCGATTGGGGACGCTCCTGTCGGACCGGCTCGGCAGCCCGGAGCGGGCGCTCGGGGCGTTTGCACGGGCGTCGGAGGCCGATCCACACAACGAGGACGCCCACGAGGGGCGTGCGGCCCTGGCGGCTGCACTCGGCCGATCGGAGGAGCGCGTGGCCGCCCTCTTGGCCCTGTCGGACCTGGCGGAGGGCGTCGACCGTGCGGTCCGCCTGCGCGAAGCCGCCCAAGTCCTCGAGCGGGATCTCGGCGACGTCGAGGGGGCGTTCGCCGTGTCGCGGGCGGCGTTCGAGGTCTCGCCCCAGGCCCTCGACGTCGAAGGCCTGCGGCATCTGCTGGCCCTGGCCGATGGCGTGGACGACGACGCGATCTGGGTGGATGCGGCCGTCGCGTTGGCCGAGCGCGTCGATGGGGACGAGGCCGCCGAGCGGCTGCGCGAGGCCGCCAAGCGATGCGCCGAGAGCCTCGAGGATCCGTTGCGTGCCGCTCGGCTCCTCGAGCGACTCTTGCAACTCGACGGAGCGGATCTCGCGGCGGCTCGCCAGCGGGTGGAGCTGCTCGAACGCGTCGCCGACCAGGACCCGACGGCGCGGGTCGAGTTGGCCGATGCCCTCGTGGACCTGGCCGAACGCCTCGGGACCGGGCGGGAGGCGGGCGCCTGCAAGGCTCGGGCTGCAGCCATCTTCGCGGACGAGCCTGGCGGCGGATCCCGGGCCCTGGCCCTTCGGCGCGAGGCGCTCGCCCACCTCGAAGTGGGGGACGAACTGCGAGAGGAGGTCTTCGCGGCGGTCGAGTCGGCCCTGCGGGCGGACGAGGACGCGACGGCGTGGGTGGAACTCGTGCGCGCCGAGGCGGAGGATCCGCGTTACGACCGGGAGCGGCGCAGGGCACTGCTCGAGCGACTCTTGGCCTACGCCCGCGAACACGGTGACGACGATCTGCGGATCGAGGCGCTCGAGGCGCTCGCGGCCCTCGTGCCGGAGGAGGCCGCGTACACCGATGCCTTGCTGGCTCACTACGTGGATACGGGTGCCTACGAAAGGGCCGGTCCCCTGATCCGACGCCGGGTGGACGCGGAGCAGGACCCGAAGAAGAAGGCGGACCTGCTCGTTCGCGGGGCCAAGCTTCGCCTGGAGATCGGCAAGGTCGACGGCGCCATCGCGGCTCTCGAGGAGGCCGTGGCCCTCGATCCCTCGCGGGCCGACGCCCACCTCGAGCTGCGACGGCTCTACGACGAGACGGGGCAGGCGGCCAAGGCGGCCGAAGCGACCCTGGCGGCGGCCGATGCCAGCGTGCACCGGGCCGACAGGGCGCGGCTGCGCCTCGACGCGGCGCGTCGCCTGGCCGACATCGGGGCGGATCCGCAGCGGCTGCGGGCGGCCTACGAAGCCGCCCTCGAAGACGATCCAGATCTGGCAGAAGCGGCCTTGGCCCTTTGCGACCTTTGCCTCGAGGCGGGCGATGCGGAGGCGGCGTTTGCGGCGGCCCGCAAGGCCGTGACCCTCTACGAACATCGGGACGCCGCGGCGCCGGAGTTACGAGGCGCCCTTTCTCGGGCGGGCCGCGCAGCGCTGGCGTGCGGGGATCGGGAGGCCGCGCGCACCTACCTCGGTCGGGCGCGGACCTTGGGCGCCCACGAGCCCGAGGTCATGCGGCTGCTCGGCGATCTCGAGCGTGACGCCGGGAATCTCGACGAGGCCTTGTCGGCGTACCAGTCCGCCCTGCTCGCAGGTGGCGACGACCTGTCGCCGGCGGATCAGGCGAGCCTGTACCGCGTCATGGCGGACGTGCACAACGCGCGGGGAGATGTGGAAAAGGCTCGACGGTTGCTCGAGCGCGCCCTCGAGGTGTGCCCCGACGACGAATCGGTGGTTCGCGCGGCGGTCGAGGCGGCCACGGACCCCGAGTCCGAGGTCCAGGCTCGCCGCCGTCTCGCCACCTTCCTGTCGGGACGGCTCGACGGTGCGGACGACGCGGAACGCGAGCGGCTGGTGGAGGAGATCGGTCGGCAGCTCGAGCGGGTCGCCGAACTCGAGGCCAAGGAACTCGGAATGCCGGAGTCGGCCGTGCGCACCCTCGAACGGGTGCTGGAGATCCAGCCGAATGCCGTCGGCCCCCTGCACACCATGCTCGACATCCTCACGGGAGCCGAACGCTGGGAGGATGCCGTGTCGGTCCTCGACCGCCTGGCCGCCGGCCAGGAGGATCCCGCCGTACGGGCCAAGTATCGCTATGCCCAGGCCGCGTTGCTGCGCGATCAGCTTGCCGATGCGGCCGGTGCGGTGGAGGCCTTCTTGGCCGTGCTCGAGGACGACCCGAAGAACGCCAAGGCCTATGCGGCCCTGCGGTCCCTCTATGAAGCGGCGGGGGACGACCGCGGCGTTGTGCGGATCCTGCGGCTCGAGCTCAAGCAACGGCTCGACGAACTCTCGGTGGACGAGCGCGTCTCCATGCTCGAGGAGATCGGTCGGATCTACGAAGAGCGCCTCGACGACCCCGTGACGGCGCTGGCGGCCTACGAACAGGCTGCGGCCCTGCGCCCCGACGGCGATCCGGAGACCGTGGCCGCCCGCGAGCGCATCATGGCCTTGTCCCTCGAACTCGGGGGCGAGCACGTCGAGCATGCCATCGCCCAGATCCACGCCCTCATCGCGCGGGATCCCATGGCCTTCGACCTCTATCACCGGCTGGTCGCCCTCTACGCCGAGACGGGGGCCTACGGCCGCGCGATCTCCGTGTGTCGAACCCTTGCGTTCCTCAAGCAGGCGACCCCCCACGAGCAGGATCTGGCCGCGCGCGGCGCGGGCAAGTTGCCCCAGGCGCGGGCGTCCCTCGACGTCAAGGCGTTTCGCAAGCTGGTCGACCCGCCGGAGAAGGACCCGCGCATCGCAGCGCTCTCGAGCATCGTCTGGCCCATGGTCGCCATCCGCGAAGGGCGCACGCATGCGCACCTGGGACTTTCCCGGGACCAACGCGTGCCCGTCGGGCGGACGGCCCCCGAGGCGGTCGCTCGCTTCCTGGCCTATGGCTGCCAGGTCTTCGAGGTCGCTCAGCCCGACCTCTTCCTGCGCCCCCAAGATCCGGGCGGCCTTCGCGTGGGGGCCTTGGTCGAGACCGACCGGGGGGCGGTGCGCGCCGTCTATCCCACGGTGGTCGCGGGCAACGACGCCCTGCAGGCGGCGCCCGACCCGGTCCATGCCTTTCGGGCGGGCCGCGCCGTGGCCAAGCTCGCCCCGGAGTCCCTGCTCGCCGCCATCGTGCCCGACGGCACCACCGCCCGCGCCGTCGTCCTGGCCAGTCTCGGCCTCGTCGAGCCCTCCATCGAGGTGCCGGGCGACGTCCAATCCATGGTGGCCGGCCTTTCCGAGGTCATTCGAACCTATCTGCCGCCGCCGCGAAAGGCCGCCTTCGAACAGGTCGTTCGTCGCTTGCTCGAGGCCGGCCGCGTCGACGCGAAGGGGTACCTGCGGGGGGTCTCCCTGGCGGCGAGCCGCGCGGGGCTCTTGCTCTGCGACAGCCTCGAAACCGCCGGACGCCTCGTCACGCAGGAGGCCGACGACACCCTGGTACCCGTCAAGGAGCGGATCCGCGATCTCGTCGCCTACAGCGTGAGCATCCCCTACTTCGAGGCGCGGGAACGGCTCTTCGGGACCTGACGGCGGCGCCGCCGCCCGAGCCCGGCGAGCGCGAGCATGCCGACGAGTCCGGCCGGGGCGCGGCCGTGGGCACGACAACCACACCCTTCGTCGTCGTCCCCGTAGTCCTGGGGCAGTCCGGGGCCGCTGCCCGCGGTGCTGCCGTCGGTGCCGCCCTCGGTCGCAGAACTCCCCGTGGTGCCGACGGTCGTCGTGCCCCCGCTCGTCCCGGAGGTGGTGCTCGTCCCGCCCCCCGTCGTGGCGCCGGTGGTTCCCCCGGCCGGAGGGGCCACCTCGAAGGCGTCGAAGACGATCTGGATGGTGGCGTCGTTCGGTTCGCCCGTGTTGTCGTCGAGGCGGATCCACTGGTCACCGCCGGCCGCGAACTCGAAGGTGCCGAGTTCGACCCATCCCGACGCCGTGCTCTGATCGACGGGCACGTCGAACTCCTGTCCTCCCGCCCGGATCCGGTACACGGTCATCTTCGATTGGGCATAGGCCGGTTCGATGTAGGCACGAGCGACGTAGCTTCCCGCCTGAGCGAAGTGAAGCCGTACGACGGCGAAGTTGGACGGTTCGGGGAAATCCGTGGCTGCGGTCCACTGCAGGCTGCCCCCGTAGCCCGCGGCCTCCTCCCGCCAGTACTGCTCGGGGCCGTAGAGTTCGTAGCAGGCATCGCCGTTGTCGACGATGGCCCCTTCGGGGGGCACGATGCCGCACGGCGGGCAGTCGTCGGGGCAGTTGTCCGGCGTCTCGCCCGAGGTGCACATCTGGTCGCCGCACACGGCCATCCCCACCGCGAAGTCGGCGAGATCGGCGGGCGAGCCGTTGAACCAGTCCTCGTCCACGGGGGACTTTCCGCCGACGTTGCCCGAATCGCTGAACTGGTGGAAGACCCAGTCGGTCCAACCCGACGGCATGGAGGGGCACTCCACGCCCCAGTGGGCGATCCACAGGGGATAGTCGCCGAAGGCGTTCGAGCCCACCGAACCGTCCCAAAAGCCAGGCGAGGTGTAGATGATGGGCTTGCGTCCGGTGGCCGCCTCGACGTGGTCGAGCCACGCCTGGACCGCGTTGGCGATGGCCGCTCCCCCGAGTCCGCCCGTGACCTCCACGTCGATGACGGGCGGGAGATCGCCGGGCTGCAGGGGGCCCATCATGTCGAGCAGGACGTCCGCTTGGGCGATGGGATCTTGGTTGGGGCGGAAGAATTGGTAGGCCCCCACGGTGATCCCGTTGGCCTTGGCCTCGGCCCAGTTGTAGTCGAAGTACTCGTCGATGTAGCCGGTCCCGTCGGAGGCCCGAACGAACGCGAAGACGACCCCGTCGGCGGCCATCGCAGACCAGTCGATGCTGCCTTGCCACTTGCTGACGTCGATGCCGTAGAGACGCTCACCGTCGGCGCAGACGGGCGCGAAGACCCCGCCGGTTCCGGCCGCAAGGCGCAGGGCATCCCCCATGGCCGCGTCGCCTTCGTGGACCCTTCGCGCGAGTTCGTCGCTCGGCGCGCCGGGACCGGCGGCGCGGGCGGGACCGGTCCACCCGGCGGCGAGGAGGAGGAAGAGGGGGCCTATGCGGACGAGTGGAACGGTACGCATCCTCTCCCCACGGTACGGCCCGGCCGGTCCGAAGGGCAAGAGCGCGTGCTGCGCCCACGGCCGAGTCACCTGGGGGCCGGATCGTGGGGATGGCACGTGGCGCAGTCGATCCGGCCCTTGGGGCCGTACGTCACGCCGAGCAGCCGCCCCATCTCGGGTTGGACCTCCTTCCACATGAAGTCGGCGATGGCGTGCTGGGCGGGGTCCTTGCGGTGCTTCCTGTAGATCCCCCGCGGATCGAGGACCGGCAGGTCGGGGCTCGGCATGGCGAAGCCCCGCGCCTTCGCATCCTTGCCGTGGCAGGTGGTGCAGTCGAAGTCCGCGAACCGCTCGGGATCGAACGCCTGGAAGACCTCGCGCATGCGCGGCAGCACGATCTGGGCCATGAAGGCGGCCCGCTCGCCGCGATCCATGTCGTCCCAGGGCTTTTCGGCGCCCTCGGGCACGGTCATGCGCCCCATACGACAGGCCGAGACGAGCAGGGAGCCGGCGAGGAGGAGATGCGCGAGCACGCGTGGGGCGACCATGGCGCTCATTCTACGGGACGGTCGGCGCGTGCACCGGGCGCGGCGCGCACGTGGGCTTGCACGCGCGGGGGTGTGGCGGCACGTTCTGCACCATGGTCGTCCGCCCCGTGCGCCTCGGTCGCCGTGCCCTCGTGCGCGGGCTTTCGGGGCTCGGCGCCGTGGCGGCCTTCGGCCCCGGCCGAGCCCGTGGCGGCGTAGGGTCCGGCGAGCGCGTCCTCGAGCGCGCGCGCTCGGACTACAACGAGATCGTCGTCACCGAACGGGACACGGTGCGCACGATGTACTTCGTCGCCGACGGCACCTGGTACATCGAGTCCCGCTGGGACACCGCCCATCCCCGTAGCCTCGACCTGGACTATACGCGCACCATGATGGCCGGCTTCCTCGTCCGGCCCGAGGCCCGGCGCCTGTGCATGATCGGCTTCGGCGGCGGCCAGATCAGCACCTACCTCTTCGAGCGGATCGACGGCATGGAGGTGGACGGCGTGGACATCGACCCCGAAGTCGTCCGACTCGCGCGCACGTACTTCGGCGTTCCCCACGATCCGCGCTACCGCACCCACGTCGCCGACGGCCGATTGTTCGTCGAGCGCACGCCGGCCGGCCCGCGCTTCGACATGATCGTGCTCGACGCGTTCCGCGGCGTGTTCGTGCCCTACCACCTCAAGACGCGGCAGTTCTACGAGGCCCTGCGCGCCCGGCTCGCCCCGGGAGGCGTCGTCGTCGCCAACCTGCACCATTCCACGCGCATGTACCCCCACGACCGCGCCACCTTCGACGCGGTCTTCCCGTCGTGCCATGCGTTCGCGAGCGAGCGGGGGCTGCAGACGACCCTCGTCGCGTGTCGGGATGCCGAGCCCTTGGGCACGTTCGAGCTGCGAAGGCGTGCCCGATCCGTCGCAGGGATCTTCGATTTCGACGTCCTCGGCCTGGCCTCGAGGCGCTATCGCGCACCCAATTATCCGCCCGGCGGGCGGATCCTCGAAGACGGCTTCGATCCGGCGGACCTGCCGGAAGCGGTCGAGCGGCACAATCGCGCGTGCCACGACGACTGCCCCTATCCGACCCACTGACGGGCGTCTTCCGTCGTCAGTGGATCATGGCCTCCGTGCCGAAGGCGACCTCGATGGAGCGGTCGGCGGGATCGTGGCGCAGCGCCACCACCTCGCCCGCCCGACGACTCGATGCCACGCGCACCGACGTGGTCGTGACGATCCACTGCACGGCCGGGAGGGCACGCTCGAGCAGATCGCAGATCCGGCCTTCGAGCGCCGGACCGAGGTGGAGGTCGATGTCGTCCACCAGGACGATCCCTTCGCTCGCCCGCGGGTCGTCGCCACCGTGTCCGGCGAAGAGGGCGCGGGCCGGCAGGGTCACGATGGCGATCAGGTTCTTGGCCTGGGCCGGCAGGTCGTCGAACGTGAGCAGGTGGCCGGCGTCCGTGGAGAACCGGGGTTCGAGGCTTGCCGGGTCCACCCCTTCGAAGGCCAGGCCCACCGCGGGTAGCACGGCTTCGAGGGCGCGCCGCAGGCCCGTGCGCAGGACGGCAGGATCCGGCGCCGTGCGGGGCCCGGGATCCCGCTCGGCGATGGTGCCGGCGACCTCGGCGTAGGCCAGGGTCGCCTTGGTCTCGCGGGTCAGGTCGAAACGGGTGCTGTCGGCGAGCTGGGCCGACGTACGCACGTCGTAGCGCAGGATCGACCGGCGCGGCTGGGCGATGGCGACGGCCTGCCGCGAGAACCACCGGTGGGCGGGGATCCCCACGACCACGAACGCCCCCTCGTGGGCCTTGCGGTCGAAGAGTTGCTGTTCCTTGCGCCGCAGGTCCTCGTCGTCGCCGTCGAGTCGCACGCTCGGCGAGGCGATGCGCAGGGGATGGGGGCGGTTCGGGTCCTCGGCACCGAGGCGATAGTCGGCCACCACGTGGGGCCGGACGCCGTGCAGGGGCCCTGCGCGTTGGGGGACGGCCACGTTGCCGGGCCGGGTGTGGGCGATGGCCGAAAGCAGCAGGGACTTGCCCGTCCCGGGAGCGCCGTGGACGACGACCACCGGCCGCGGGTCGCCCTGCGCGTCCGCGATCGGCAGCGTCAGATCGGCGAACGGTCCCACGTTGACCAGGCGCAGGGCGAGCAGGTGCACGCTCCGAGGTTAGCAGGGACCGGCCGGCGGCGAGCGCCGGGACCCGTCCGCACGGGGGAATCCGGTCGCGCCCGCCCACCGCACCCGATTGCGCAATCCGCGGTGTCGTGTCAACGTTGCCCGCGATGGAGCAGGGTACGCCATCTTCGCCTCCAGGGGCCGATGCGGCGCGCATCTTCTACCGTGGCCCGGTGCGGCACACCGCGCGGCTCGGAAGCTACGTGGGGTGGACGTTGGCCGCAGCGTGCATCCTCGGCGTGTCGGTGTTCCTGCGCATTCGATTTCCGCAGGTCGAGGGCTGGCCCCTGTTGGCCCTCCTCGTGCCGTTTTTCGGCCTTATATGGACGTATCTGCAGGTGCGGACCACGCGGTACACCCTCGATGCGCGGCGGATCGAGATCGAGCGGGGCATCTTCACCAAGTCCGTACGCAGCCTCGAACTTCGGCGCGTCCTCGACGTGGGATACCGCCAGACGCTGCTCGACCGCATCACCGGCGACGGGCGGATCGAGATCGTGTCCACGGATCAGAGCGATCCGAAGCTGGAGATCCACGGCCTCCCGGACAGTCGAAGCATCTTCGAAGCGCTGCGGGATGCCGTGGAATCGGCACGTATGCGAGGTCGCCCCGTCGAACTCGTGGACGGCGAAGGGGTCGCGGCGCTCGACGTCTGAGCACGCGAGGCGGCTCGTCGCGGACGATCAGCCGCCGGCGAGGGCCGCGTCGATCTCGGCGGCGATGGCATCGGCGGCCGCCGCGGGATCGGGGGCGTTGCGGATCGGGCGGCCGACGACGAGGTAGTCGGCCCCGTTGCGTACGGCGCGACCCGGCGTCATGACGCGCTTCTGATCGTCGACGTTCGCCCCGGCAGGACGGATCCCCGGCACGACCGTGGCCAGGCCGGGCGCGGCGGCGCGTACCACGGCCAGCTCCTTGCCGCTGCACACGACGCCGGCACAGCCCGCCGCTGCGGCACACCGCGCTCGCATGGTCACCAACTCCTCGATGGTGCGGGTGGCGCCGGCTTCGGCGCACGCGCGGGCGTCCTGGCTGGTCAGGACCGTCACCGCCAGGATGCCGAGGGCCCCTCCGGCCTCCTCGACGCATGCCCGCAGGTGATCGGTGCCGGCCCCCGCATGGACCGTCAGGAAGCGAACGCCGAGGCCGCGCGCCGCCCGGACGGCCCCGCGCATGGTGTTGGGGATGTCGTGCAGCTTGAGGTCGAGGAAGATCTCGAGATCCGGGTGGCGCTCTGCGAGCGCACGCACGACGGACGGTCCCTCGGAGACGAAGAGTTCGAGCCCCACCTTGACCAGACCGACGTGGCCGTCGAGCCGGGCCGCGCACGCAAGGGCCTCGTCGGCCGTCGGCACGTCGAGGGCGACGATGATCCGATCCTTGCCGCAGGCTGGTGCGCGGGACGCTTCGGGCATGGCGGCGCTATAGCGGAACCGTGCCGCGTGCGGCAACCTCTGCAGCGTGGCAGATCTCCACGGGAGCGTCTTCGATGCCCTCGACGGGGCGGTGGGAGTGGCCTATCCGGGCTGCGTCGCGCTCGTGCGGGATGCGGGCGCCGAGGTCTATCACGAAGCCCACGGTGTCCTGGCCGACTGGCCCCGAAGCGCCGCCTGTGGCCGGCCGGTCACGCGGTCGACCATCTACGACCTTGCGTCCTTGACCAAACCGCTGGCCACCACGACCCTGGCCGCCATCGCCCTGTCCGCAGGCAGGCTGCGGCTCGACGATGCGCCCCCGCAAGATCTCGTGCCGCAGCTTGCCGGCGCGACCCTCGGCCACCTGCTCTGCCACGCATCGGGGCTGCCGGCACACGTGCCCTTCTACGTCGAGGCTGCCGGGGTGGAGCCCGGGGTCGTCTGGCGGGGCCTTCGGGCCACGGCTCCGGTGGCGTCGCCGGGCACGAAGGTCCTCTACAGCGACCTTGGGTTCATGGTGCTCGGCGCGTGGCTCGAGCGGGTCTTCGACGCGAGCCTGGGGACGGCCTTCGAGGACCGCGTGGCGGCGCCGCTCGGACTTCACGATCCGACCACGGACCGATTCGTGGGCTACCTGCCGCTGGGGCGGCCCCTGGATCCGTCGCTGCGCGCTCGAATCGCTCCGACGGAACACTATGCCGAACGACCGCCCGACGAAACGGTCGAACCGGACTATCTTGGCCTGCGTCGCGCCCATGGACTCGAGGCCTGGGGAGAGGTCCACGACGACAACGCCTTCGTGCTCGGGGGCGTGGCGGGCCATGCCGGGTTGTTCGGCACCGCCGCGGGGGTCGCCGACCTGGCGGCCGCGTGGCTCGATGGGCTCGTCGTCGGGCTTTCCACCGAGATTCGCGACCGCCTCTGGGCGCCCTGTCCCGTGCCGGAGAGTGCGTTCCGATACGGGTTCGACGGCCCCACGGCGGGCGGGAGCACCGGCGGCGCCCTCTCGGCCGACGCCGTGGGACACCTCGGCTTTACCGGCACGAGCCTGTGGATCGAGCCCTCCAGGCGACGGATCTACGTGCTGCTATCGAATCGGGTCCATCCGCACCGGCGTCGCGGCCCGGAGATCGCCGCCGTGCGGCAGGCGTTCCATCGGCGAGCCGCAGGCGCGTTGGACGGTTGAGGCGGCGATTCGGGGCGTTTTGCTCCACGACGGGCCCACCGGCCGGTCGCCGCCCCGTAACGCACCGTGGCAACCGGATGGAACTTTTCCGCCGGCTGTGCGTCCATGGGCCGCGCCATGCCCTCGCTACGCACGATCTCGTTTCTCGCCGTCCTCGCCGGTTCCGTGTCGGTCGTCCCCTCCGGATGCGCCCACCGTCGTCCGGGTCCTGCCGTCTCGAGCGAACTTTCCCTCGACCGGGTCGTCCTCTACCGCAGCGGCGTGGCGTACTTCGAACGGCGCGGGCAGGTGCGCGACGGCGTCCTTCGCCTCGAGGTGCGCAAGGACGAGGTCGACGACGTGCTCAAGAGCCTGACCATCGTCGATCGCGCCAGCGGCCGCGCCGTCCGGGCGTCGCTGCCCCTCGACGCTCGGGACTGGGCGACGGGAGCGCTCCGGGCCCTCGAGCGGGGCAATTTGCCGTCGATGCTCGCCGCCCTGCGGGGGCGTAGCGTGGCCATTCGCACGTCGCGGGGCACCGTGGCCGGCCGCGTGGTCCTGGTCGAGCAGGTGTCGCGGCCGGTGGCGGGGATGGACCGGCGCAAGGCCAAGGGGCTCGCCCGGGACCATCGCGTCACCGTGTTCGACGGACGGCGGATGCACGTGGCCTACGTCTCGGAGATCCGTAGCGTGTCCCTGCGGGACCGAACGCTTGCGCTCCACCTCGACCGCCGGCTCGACGCGGCCGCCGGAGAGGGCATGTTCCAACGGCTCGTCCTCGAGATCGAACTCGCCGGGGGGCCGCGTCACGACCTGCTGGTGTCCTACGTGGCCGAGGCGCCCATGTGGAAGCCCACCTACCGCGTGGTGCTGCCCGAGACCCGCAAGGGCAAGGCGCTGCTGCAGGGTTGGGCGGTCGTGGACAACGTCAGCGGCGAGGATTGGACGAACGTCCGCATGTCCCTGACCGCCGGCGCGCCCATCTCCTTTCGCTACGATCTCCACACGCCGCGCCCGGTCCCCCGTCCCGATCTCACCGAGGCGGGGGTGCGGCACCGGGCGGCCGTAGCCATCGGCGAGACCACGTGGAAGGAGGAGGCCGAACCGCCGGCCGAGCCGCCGGCATCCGCGCCCGCGCCCGCACGTGGTCGGGCGAAGAAGACCGCCACCCTCGAGGCCGATGCCTACGACGAGGAGATGGCCATCGAAGAGCGCATCGCCGAGGGGGACGATGCGGGCGGTCTCGGTATGCGGGGCGCAGGTCGCGGTGGCGGCGGGCGTGCATCTTCGGGCACGGCGCAAGCGGAGGTGTGGAACGCGCAGGATCTCGCGCGCAGTCTGTCGGCCAAGACCAAGGCCACCGAGGTGGCGGGCCTTACACGCTTCGATCTCGAGGACCGGCTCACCGTGCCGGCGGGGACGGCGACCCTCGTCGCCCTCGTCAACGCCGAGGTCGATGCGGAGGAGGCGTTTCTGTACCGGCCGGGCGGTTCCGGTCCCGGCTTCGAGCAAAATCCGTATCGTGTCGTCCGCGTACGCAACACGACGCCCTTCGCCCTCGAACCGGGCCCCATGAGCATCTACGCCGGGGGGAGCTTCGTCGGCGAGGGGATCACCGAGCCCGTCGGCGCCGGCGCCAGCGTGACGATCCCCTTTGCGGTGGAGCCCTCCATCGTGGTCGAGTCGCGGCGCAAGGACGACGGTGGCGAGATGCGCCTCGTCCGGTTCGTGCGGGGCGTGCTCGAGGTCGAGAGCTTCGCCCGGCGGACCACGACCTGGACGGTGCGCAGACGCGGCGCCGACGATCCGGCGCGCGTCCTGGTGCGGCACGAAAAGGCCGGCGCGAACTACGACCTGGTCGATCCGCCCGACGGCGTCGAACGCCTGCCCGACGCGTACCTGGTCCCCGTGGAACTCGCCAAGGGGGAGACCCGCAAGGAGGTGGTCGTCGTGGAGAAGACGCCCTCGCGGATCTCCGTGAGCCTTTGGGACCGAAGGGCGCCGGAGTTGCTCGATACGTTCCTCGCCAAGGGCGACCTTTCGCCCGCCGAACGCAAGGCGCTTGCGCCCATCGTGAAGCTGCGCCAGGAGATCGGGCGTATCGACACGGAGATCGAGGGGCTGCGGCGACAGGTGGCGGAACTCGACCGCAGGGCGGAGGCCACGCGCAAGTCCCTCGAGGCGATCAAGAAGGACCCGCGGGCGGGCAACCTGCGCGCGCGGCTTTCGAAGCGGCTCGACGACTTCGTGCGCCAAGGGGACGCGCTGTCGCGCAAAATCGTCGAACTCGAGAGCCGCCGCCTCGAGAAGAAGATCGAACTCGAGGATGCGATCCGCGATCTCGTCATCGAATGAGAGACACCCTTCGCCC
>RFGU01000089.1 GCA_003696955.1 Deltaproteobacteria bacterium
GGCGGCTCGTCGGGCGTCGTCGATCGCCGCGCGCGAAGATTCCGGGATCGCCCCGGTGGGTGCGTCCGACCAGGGCGGCACCTCACCAAGCAGCGCCCGTGCCACCTGCTCCCAACCTTCGGCCAGGGCGTCGAGGTCGTAGCCGCCTTCCCACACGGCGACGATGCGTCCGCGCGCCCACCGTTCGGCCACGTCCCGCAGCGTGGCCGTCATGGCGCCGAAGTCCCCGGGGCCGAGGCGCATGTGGGCGAGCGGATCTCTGGCGTCGGCGTCGAAGCCGGCGGAGACGAGCACGAGTTCGGGACGCACGCGTTCGAGGACCGGCACGACGATCTCGACGAACGCGGCGTGGTAGGTGCGTCCGTCGCTTCCGGCCGGCAACGGCACGTTCACGGTGCGGCCGCGTCCGAGCCCGCGCCCGACCTCCGCGACGCTGCCGGTACCGGGATAGAGGGGCGACTCGTGCAGCGACACGTACGCCACCTTGGGGTCCGCCTCGAAGATCCGTTGGGTGCCGTTGCCGTGGTGGACGTCGAAGTCGACGATGGCAACGCGCTCGAGGCCGGCTTCGAGGGCCTCGGCCGCCGCGACGGCGACGTTGTCGAAGATGCAAAACCCCATGGCGCGGTCCGGCTCGGCGTGGTGGCCCGGAGGACGGGCGAGGACGATGCCGCGGCGATGGGGGCCTTCGAGCACGGCGCGGACGGCCGCGGCCGAGGCACCGCTCGCACGGAGCGCCGCCTCGGCCGTACCGGGCCCGTAGTAGGTGTCCGCATCGAACCAGCCGTGGTGGTCGGCCTCGAGCGTACGCAGCACGTTTCGGACGTAGGCAGCGTCGTGGACCCGAAGCAGGAGATCCTCGGTGGCGAGCGGAACCTCCGGCCGGCGCCACGTGTCGGGAGGTAGCCTCGACAACCCCGTTCGGGCGGCGGCGAGGCGCTTTGGGCGCTCGGGGTGGGGGCGGCCGGGAGGTGGCCCGTGGCGCGCGAACGCGTCGTGGTCGAAGAGGACGATCCGACGTTCTTCCGAGGGCGCGGGCACGGACATGGGGTTACGTCACCACGATACCCCGAAGGGCCGCTTGGCGGCACGTACGTCCCCAAGCGGCCGAGCGCGCCCCGTGCGCTCAAAGGCCTTCTTGGATGACGGCCTCGACGTCGAGGCGCTTTTCCACGATGCGCCCCATGTCGTCCCTGACGACTTGCCAGTCGCCCTTGGGCTCGATGGCCAGGAACTTCTCCACGTCGATGTTGTGCTTCTTGGCGTGGGCCGTGGCTTCCTTCACCGCCCATTTGGCGTTCTTCATCTTGCGCGCCTGCTTGCAATCCACTTCTTCGCCATAGAGCCGGCCGCCCATGCGCGGGGTCACCTCGCCGTACTTCCCGCCGCCTTGATGAGCTTGGTAGAACGCGAATCGTACGAGGCGGCAGCGGTGACTGGGGGCCTTGGCGAGCGCCTTCTTCAGCGTCGCGACCTTCGTGGCATCGACGGCGTGCCGATCGGCGTAGTCGATGGCGTACGCCACTTGGCGCCGCCCCCACTTCTCCGGGGGGCGCGGTTCGAGCTTGATGCTCCACCAGTCGTTGTTGCTGGGTTCGCTGGTGTGAAACTTGTATCGGACGACGTCGTAACCGAACGTATCCACGAACTTGCCGTACATGGCCGGTGCGTCGACGCGTCCCCCGGCCACCTCGAGCAACCCCTGCAGGTAGATGCCCATCAAGAGCCGGTCGTAGGTGTTCCGGCCGAGGTCGTTGATGTGCTCGAGGTAGTTCTCCCGCTTGCATGCGCTCTCGGCCGCGTCGTCGAACTTGCCCCGGTAGCGCGCCTCCTCGATGCAGCGCATGATGGCGACCGTCTTCTGGCTGCTCTTCTCGTAGGCCGGTCCGGCGCCGAGTCCCTCGAAGGCGAGTTGCTTGGCGCGGCTTTCGAAGGTGCGGGCCTCGCCTTGGGTCTTGAAGGCGAACGTACCCCTTCCCCACCGGATGTTGGGGTCTTCGCTGGGCTCGATGGACTCGACGGTGTGCAGCTCGCCGAAGAGATCCTTGATCGCCAGCTCCGCGAGTTCGTCGTCGGGCATCGTCTCGAAGGCGTTTTGGTCGGCGGCACCGCCCGCATCGGCGCTTCCCCCCGCGTTGCCCTGGCCGTCCGAAGGAGAGGACGGGCTTTCGGACTTCTTGCCGAGGCCGCCGAGGGACAGGGACAGCCCTCCGGCGCACGCCGTCGTGCTCAACAGTAGGGAAAGGGAGAGGTGATGAAGTTTCCGCGCCATGGTCTCGTTCCTTTGCTTTGCTTGGCTGTTCGGGTGTCGTGCCGGCGAGGTCGCGCTTTCGGCTCGCCGTGCGCGCCCTTCGACGGCGAAGCTACGGCGTGTGTGCAGCACAGGGATGGAACGGATCGGGTACGAGCCAGGTCCACGCGCCGCGTGCGTGCGCGGTCACCGGCCCGCGGTGGCGCGGGGGCGGTCGCCCCCAACCGAAACGGCCGGCGTCGGTCTCACTCGGACGCCAGAGAGCGACGGCGACGTGGCGGGACGTTTTGGGTCGTCCGGGCTGGGGGGACGGTCGATGGCATGGGCAGGTGAAGGACGCCGTGCGCCGGCCGACGATGCGGGCCAGCTCGGCCGGGTCGATCTCGACGATCACCACGGGCCGGTCGTCGTGGGTGGCGGGAGAACGGCGGCGAGGACGGACCTCATGGCCGTTCGCGCCCGTCCCGCATGGCCCGCAGCCGCTCGCAGTAGGCGGCGAAGAAGCGTTCGAGGGGCTCGGCGTTGCCGGGCCCCTCGATGCAGGCGAGCAGGCGCGCGCACGCCTCGAAGGTGGAGAGACCCCGGGGATCGTGCTGGGTCCGTGCGGGCCAGATGGACGGCGGACCGGGCGGCAGGGTGACCGCCGGAAGATCTGCGACGCCCGGTACCCGCCGGCGCATGCGAGAGCCCTGGTGCCACGTGGCGTCGAGGACGACCACGGTCCGCGGCGGCCCATCGAGGCTGCCGGGGGCGGCGACGATGGCGTCGTCGCTCGGGTAGAGGACGTAGGCGGGACCGTGTCCGGTGAAGATCGACGGGTCGATGCGGTCGTCGCGCCCGCCGAAGAACACCCGCTCGGACGGGGAGAACGCCCGCAGCACGAGCTTGCCGGTGTTCGTGGGCTTGAAGCGTTCGACGTGGCGTTGCACGAGGACCCATCGGGTCTGCGTCTCGACCCTCGGGATCTCGGAGCACATGCAAAGGCGCGGCCACAGACCGCAGCCCTCGCATCTGGGTCGGCCGTACTTGCGCGCCCCCATCACAGGCCGATGGCGCCCGGCACACGCCCGGCGACGTCGGCGCGAACGTCGGCGGGCGCGTAGGCGCGGTGGTGCACGAAGGGGCGCGAGGACAGCTCGCGCAGGAGCTGGGATGCGTCGAGCAATTCCTGACGCACGCTTCCCCGAAGCACGCACGGAAGCTCCTCGCCTTCGAGGAGCCCGATCTCGACCCGATCGATCGCCACGTAGTGACGTGGCTCGTACCCGCGGCGTTCCGCCGCCTCGGACAGGACTGCCCGCACGGCATCGGGATCGGCGTCCTCTTCGAGGGGAATGCTCTTGAAGAGCCGCCGGTCCCGAAACCTTCGGGCGAGATCGGAGAGGATCGGATCTCCGTGGGACGCCCAGGCCGAGATGGCCGTGGCGAGCACGCCGTCGTCGAGGGACAAGAAGCCGTCGAGGGGCAAGGTGCCTTCGCTGAGCCACTCCCGTAGGGCGGACGGGCCAGGCACGTCGCCAAGGGCCCGCGCTCGTGCCACGAGGCTGCGCAGCACCATCTCCGCTCCCCGCACCGCCTTGTGCAGGTAGACCTGCCGGTACATGGCCAGGCGGGCGAGGAAGTAGCCCTCGACGGCAGCCAGTCCCTTCTCGTCGTCCACCGCCAGGTCGCCGCCGCGACCGTCGTCCCGGGGCACGAGGCGCAACGACTCGAGGAGCCAGTCGATGTCGAGGAGGCCGTAGCGCGTGCCCGTCATGTAGGCGTCGCGCAGCAGGTAGTCGAGCCGGTCGACGTCGAAGGTACCGCTGACCGCTCGGGCGAGATGCAGGAGGCGATGCCGCCCGAACACCAATCCCACCACCCGGTCCACGAAGTCGTCGCCGCGGGCCGCGAGGACGCGGTGGATCCCGGTGGAGGGATCTCGCAAGAGCCGTTCGGTCCACGTCTCGTGGCGAATCTTCGGGCCCCCCAAGGTTTCGAACGTGTGGCTCAAGGGACCGTGGCCAACGTCGTGCAAGAGCGCGGCGGCGAGGGCGACGGCGCGGTCGGTCGGGTCCATGCGCGCTGCCTGGGGACAGACCCCTTCGAGTTCGTCCATGCGCGCGAGAAACCGTTTCATGACGTGGGCGGCGCCGACCGCATGGCCGAAGCGGGAGTGCTCGGCGCCGGGGAACGCGAGGGAGGCCAGGCCGAGGGCCCGGATCCGTCGCAAGCGCTGCATCTCCGGGGTGTCGAGCAGCTCGACGACGATGGCGTCCTCCGGGGCGGTGAAGCGCACGAGGCCGTGGACGGGATCTCGCAGGATCACGGTTCGAACGAGGGTAGCAGGCCCGAAGGGCGGGGCGGTCTCGGGGCGGTCTCGCAGGGGGGCGACACGTGGGGTCGGCCCGATTCGGCACGGAGTGCGCCCCTCCCGGCGCATCGAGGCGCGGATGGTATGATGCCGCACCTCCCGATGTACGCTTGTCCCCACTGCGCACTCTCCTTGGACGATGCCGCGGGTCTTCCGACGCGGTGTCCGCGTTGCGGCCATCCGTTGCCGCCGGCCGAACATGGCGCGGCGCCGCCGGGCGCGGTGCCGCCGCCGCCGCCGCCCGGGGGCATCGCGCCTCCCCCGAAGGCGGGGGACGGTGTGCCCGCCAAGACGATCTTCGGCATGCCCGCGCTCTCCCTCGACGACGCCATCGGGGGTGAGGGCGGCCTGTCGGGCGCCGACGAGATCCAACTCGATCCCGGAGGTGACGACCTACCGGTGCCTGCCGCGGACCTGCCGGTGCCCGCCGCGGACCTGCCGGTGCCTGCCGCGGACCTGCCGGTGCCTGCCGCGGACCTGCCGACGCCCGCCGTGGACCTGCCGACGCCCGCCGTGGACCTGCCGACGCCCGCCGTGGACCTGCCGACGCCCGCCGTGGACC
>RFGU01000090.1 GCA_003696955.1 Deltaproteobacteria bacterium
CCTTCTTCTCTTCCTTCTTGGCCTCGGCCTTCTTCTCTTCCTTCTTCGTCTCGGCCTTCTTCTCCTCGGCCTTCTTCTTGTTGTCGCACCCGGCCGGGCCGAGCGTGAGAGCGGCGATCGCAGTGATGACGAGCGTGTTGCTGAGCTTCATGGGAATGGTCTCCTGGGTGAGTGTCGGAAGCGCTGGGGACGGAGTTCGAGGATGTGGAGTCGGGCCGAGACCGGGGGGAGCGGTGTGCCCCGCCCGGGAGGGGCTCGACGGGTGATAGGTCATGTCAGTCGTTGTCCCGAAAAGCGCTCCTGGTTCGAGTCGTGGCGCAGAAGATACGCCACCGGCGCCACGGATGGCAACGGCTTTCGCAGGGGGGGCGCAAGGGAGTTCGCAGCCGCTCCGGCCGTGGATCTCGCCGGGAACGTGGGTATTCAGCGGTCAATACAATCACAAACAGCAATGAACGTAACCCAACTTACCTACAATTGGAGCGCAGAAAGCATCCTCGCCGCGCGGCGGAGGACGCCGTGCGTGACGATCCTCCGGTCGCCCGCGGGTCCGTCCGGGCCCCGTTTTGTGCCTATGGTTGCGCCGACATGAACAGCCCCCGCCTCGAAGACCCCGCACTCCGCCCCATCTTCCAGCCGGCCGATGGTCCCGTCCGCGCCTTCGTCGTGGCAGGCGCCTGCGGCAACGTCGGATTCGGCAAGCTCGGGCAGTTCGCACGGCTGCTCGCGCCGTACGGGATCCCGGTGGTGGGCCTCGACCCGAGCGACGCGGTCAAGGAGGTCCCGGATCGCCTCGCCAAGGCGCTCGGCAAGCGATTTTCGCCCGAGGAGGTCGAGGCGATCCTCAGCCACGTGACGGTCGTACAGGGCAGTGTCGACGATCTTCCGGCCGATCTCCCCGTCGGCTTCGTGTTCGAAGCGATCCCCGAGCGCCTCGACATCAAGCACGGGTTCTATCGGGCAATTCGTCAGCGCGATCCTGAGGCCTACATCTTCTCGGCGACCAGCGGCTTTCCGAGCACCACCTTGTTCGCCGACCTGCCGGGCAACGAACGCTGTGGCGTCATGCATCCGTTCTTCCCGCACCTTACGAACAAGCTCTTCGAGGTTCCGACGAAGGGCGCCGTGACGGGTCCCGAGGAGCTTTCGACCGTGCGCCGGATGCTCGCGCGGCTCGGCATGCACGTGATCGAGGTGCGCGACGTTCCGGCGTTCGCCGCGGACCGAATCTTCTGCGGCATGATGCTCGAGGCCGTCCGCATCCACGCGGACCTGGGCCTTACGCCGGCCCAGGTGGACGACGCGTGCAAGAAGCTGCTCGGGACGTCGCCCTTCTTCGTCCACAACTTGATTCCCGGTGCGAACTATCTGTCGGCGCATTGCATGGAGCTTCTGCGCGGCGAGGTGGACTCGAACCTGTACGCGATTCCCGACGTCTGGAAGCCGTACATCGAAGACCCCCACAAACAGTGGCCGTACGAGAAGGGTGAGAAGTGCCCGCCGGACGCCTTCGGCACGGTGCGCACCCGCATGCTCGGGATGCTCTTCGCCCTGACCGCGTACATGATCGAGCACGACGTTGCCGCCCTCGACGCCATCAACTTCTTGGCGGAGAACGCCCTGGCGTTCCGTGCGGGTCCCCCGGCCCTCGTGGAGTCCATGGGCTTCGAGGAAGCCCGCGGCATCGTACGCCGGTTCCTCGAGATGCAAGGCATCGAACGTGGCCAGGAGGTCGCCCCGTTGGCCGCCTTCTCCGAGGACCGCGGCGGTTGGGGCAGCATCTACGTGGCGCGTAGCGTGCACGACGGCATCGGCCTGTTGTCCCTCAAGAAGACGACGATCAACGATCTCGTTCTCGCCGAGCTCGATGCCCACCGGCGCGCCCTCGAGTCGGACGACACCGTCGAAGCCATGGTCCTCGCGCCCGACGGCACCTACGCCCGCGAGTTCGGCCACGGTGCGGACCTCGGGGCCTTCGTCCCCGTGCTCGGCAACGCCGAAGCGGCCCTCGATCTGATCCAGCGCTGGAAGGCGAAGATCCTACCGCTGCGCTCGGGCAAGCCGGTCGTGGCCGCCCTGGTGGGCCGCGTGCTCGGCGGCAGCCTGGAACTTGCGCTTTCGTGCCACGCCCGGATCGCCGCCCGTGGTACGCGCCTGGCCTTCCCCGAGACGACCGTCGGCGTCATCCCGGGGCTCGGCGGCTGCCACCACGCCCACCGATTCTGCAACGAGGACGCCTACGCGCACATCGACCACATGCTGCTGACGGGCCACGGCGTCATGGTCGAGGTCACTGCGGACTGGGGCGGGCTCGTCAGTGAGATCGTGGACGTCCGGGATCTCCCCAAGGCCAGCATGGACCTCGCCCGCCGCCTTGCGCGCGACCCGAACGCCCGCCCCGCCTTCCGCGAAGGGCCCACGGACCACCGCGTCGACCGCGACGTCCCGACGCGCAACGAGGCCGGGACCCCGCTCGACGCGGACCTGCGCGATCTCCTGGTCGAGACCATCGAGGCGTGCAACCGCACGACGTGGGCCGAGGCCTCGGCCATCGAGGAACGCAATGCGGCCAAGAGCCTTGCGGCACCCGCCGCGGCGGTCGGCGTCAAGGCCATGCTGCGGGGCAAGCCCCCGCAGTTCCCCCGCCCTCTCCCCTGACGCGCCCGGCGGCGAGAACGTATCGAGCCTCGGCGCCTTCGGGATGGCGGCGCCATGCGGCGAGGGGCGCATCGTCTCAACCGAGCGCCATGACGAGGCCGGCGAGCAGCCCGAACACGCCCGCCGTTGCCCATGCGGCGCCCATCGGGATCCGTCGTCGGGACGCCCCGGCCTTCGAGGAATCCGGCCCGCCGATCCACGCCGCCCCCTGGACGAGGGCGAACACGCCAAGGGCGAATACGATGGCACCTGCGAGCCGCATGCACCCGTATCGTACGCCCCTGCGCAGGAGCCGGGCTACCTCCGTGCGATGCGAGCCGGCCGCGCCCCCCGCCACCTTCGGGGGACGCGAGCCGGCGCATGGCTGCCGCGTCAACAGCCCTGTTCGTCGCTACCGTCGCCGCAATCGGCCTCGCCGTCGCAGACCCAGTTCTCGGGGATCGTCCCGTTCCCGTCGGCACACGCGAACATCTTCTGACACATATTGATGGCGCTCTCGAAGCCGGCCGGCGGATCGCCGCACGTCGCAGTCGGATCGGTGCAGGCCTCGACGCCGTCGCAATTCTGCTCGTCGCTGCCGTCGCCGCAGTCCTCCGTGCCGTCGCAGACCCAGTTCTCGGGGATCGTATCACTGCCGTCGGCACACGAGAACTCCCCCGACGAGCAACCGCGTGCGCGTTCGCACTCGATGTACTTCTCGAACTCGGGGACGTAACAATCCGCCCAAGCGTCGTAGGCCGAGTCGTTCCACACGTCGTCGACACACGCCTCGTCGTAACCCGAGGGATCGGTCAGGTCGGCGACGCATTCTTCGACACTCGAGTAGCCGAGCACGTCGAAGGAACCGTCGACCGCCCAGCACTCGCACTGCAACCGCACGGCCGATTCGGAGGCCTCGCGCATGCGGTCGGCGCGGCTTTCGCCGTCGTCCTTGCACGACGCGACCACGGCGCCGGCGACGATCAGGGCGGCAAGAATGGTTCGGTTGGATGTCCTTCTCATGGGCCCTTCCTACCGCGTCCCTCCTCGGCCGGTCCATGGAGCAATCGAATTCGGAACGTGAGGAAAGACGACAAGGAAGTCCGGTCCCCACCGGGCCGAACGGAGGACGGGCTGCGTTCGCCGCCCGGAACTTTCGGACGCCGCCCCGGCCGGGTACAACGCCGACGTGCTCCCGTCTCCCGTCGATCCATGGCAGGCGCTGGTCCTGGGTGCCGTGCAAGGGGCGACCGAGTTCTTGCCCGTTTCGTCGTCGGGGCACCTCGCCCTCGCGGCCCGCCTGTTCGGGATCGACCCGGCAGCCGGCGGCCACCTCCTCTCGGTGGTGGTCCACGGAGGAACCCTTGCAGCGGTCCTCGTTGCCTATCGCAGGGACGTGGCCCGCCTCATTCGGGGCCTGGCGGGTGCACGGGACGGCCGCCGCGAACTCGCAATGCTCGTCGTCGGCACGTTACCCCTGGTCCTGGCCCTCGTCCCGGGCGTGCGCGACGCAGTGGTGGCCCTCGAAGGCAACGTGCGCGCCGTCGGAGCGGCCCTGGTCGTGACGGCGCTGCTGCTCGCCTCGACCCGCTGGGCCCCCCCTCGAAACGCTCCCGTGTCCGCGGTTCGTGCCCTGGCCATCGGCGTCGCGCAACTCGGGGCCATCGTGCCCGGCGTCTCGCGAAGCGGCAGCACCATCGCCACGGGGCTGTGGCTCGGCCTGGCCCCCGACGACGCCGCACGATTCTCCTTCCTCCTCAGCATCCCTGCCATCTTGGGGGCGCAGATCGTCGAAGCGGCGCATCTTGCCGAAGGTCCGCCCCTACCCACGTCCACCCTCGCCCTCGCATTCGTGGCGAGCTTCGTCGTCGGGTTCGCCTGCCTGACCTGGTTGCTCGCGATCGCACGGCGCGGCCGGTTGTGGGTCTTCGTGCCATACCTCCTGGTCGTCGGCACCGTGGCCATCGCCCTCGGATGACCGGCGCTATCGCTGCCCTTCATGGGCCTGATACCGTCGGCACGTGGACGGCTCCCGCCCCTCCGACGATGCCCCGATCGCCGTCGTCCTCGCAGGAGGCGCCGGCACTCGCCTGTGGCCGGCCTCCACGCGAGCACGGCCCAAGCACCTCGTCCCGGGACTCGCCCCACCGCCGGCTCCGGGCACCGGCACCCTGCTCGAGGCGACCCTCGCCCGGATCGCTCCGCTCGTCCCCCGCCAGCGGCAACGCATCGTGACGGTGTCGACCCAAGCCGACGAGGTGGCGCGGGTCTCCGGCCTGCCGCCCGCGGCAATCCTCGCCGAACCAGAGGGCCGCAACACCGCCGCCGCCGTGGCCCTTGCGGTGCGCCGCCTCGACGCTTCGGTCACGGGCGCGGCCGACCCGATCCTCGTCTTCCTGCCGGCCGATCACCACGTCGCTCGTCCCGATCGCTTTCGCGCCCACTTGTCGGCCGCCATCGACCGCGTGACGCGGGACGGCGACCTGCTCGGCACCCTCGGCGTCCTGCCCACCCATCCGGCGACGGGCTACGGCTACATCGAGGTAGAGGCCCCACCCGAGGCGGGTACGCCCGTGGCGGGCCAACGCTTCGTCGAGAAGCCGTCGGCCCAACGTGCCGCCGAGATGATCGGCTCCGGCCGATACCTGTGGAACGCCGGGATCTTCGTCGGGCGGCGCTCGACCTTCGCGCGCCGATTGGCCGAACACGCGGGCGCCACGTGGCAGGCGCTCTCGGCATCCGACACGGATCTGGCCACCGCCTACGCCGGCCTGCCCAAGCTCCCGTTCGACGTCGCGGTGATGGAGCGGCTCGGGCCCGGGGCGTTCTTCGTGGTGCCCACCGACGCCGGATGGAGCGACGTGGGCAACTTCCGAAGCCTGTTCGAGGCCGCGGGGGGCCGCCCCACCACATCGGTGACGACGGGGGCTTCGGCGGCGCGGTCCGTACTCCTCGAGGCCGACGGCAACTACGTCTACGCCGACGGGCCGACCGTGGCCGTGCTGGGCGCATCCGGCCTCGCCGTCGTCGCCACCTCCCGGGGCGTCCTCGTCTGCCCCCTCGACCGGGCCGAGGAGGTGCGCCGGGTCGTCGACGCGCTCGACGACGACGATCGGTGAGCGCCGGATGCTCGATGGCTAGACGCGGCGTACGGCGTCGAGACTCACGACGGGCACGTCGCCGACGACCCGCGCGGTGTGGACGGCCCCGCGCGGCACCTCGACCTGGTCGCCGGGCCCGAGCAGGTGTCTGCGCCCCTCGAGGACGATCTCGAAGGTCCCCGAGACCACCGCATCGATCTTGTCCACGTCGTGGGTATGCGCCGGAAAGAACGTACCCGGCGGATAGACGTAGCGGGTGACGACGTATCCGGCGGCTTCGAGGCGTCTGCGCAAGGCGGATTCGAGGTCTTCGCTCATGGGTTGCTTCGCCTTCGTTGGAGGATCAGGTAGATGGGCATGCCGCAGGCCACGAGGGCGACGTTGGCCAGCACGACGCCGGGGGACCCGACGGCGTAGCTTCCCACCATCGCCACCGCGGCCAGCAGGAAGATACCCGCCCACACGGGCGCAAGGGGCGTGCGAAACGGTCGCCTGGCCTCGGGCGCACGGCGGCGCCAGACGAGCACGCCGACCACGCAGGCCGCGTAGAAGGGCCAGATGACCAGGACGAACTGGTCGGCCAGCTCGGCGAAGGTGCGCAGGAGCACGAACACCACGCCGAGCACGATGGACAGGTCGATGGCCGCGGCCGGAGTCTCGTGGCGGGGATGGACCCGGGCGAGGCGCTCGGGCAACAGCCCGTCTTCCGCCATGGCGTAGAAGATCCGAGGTCCGGTCATCATGGAACCGTTCAAGCAGCCCAGGGTGCTCAGCGCCACGAGGGCCGCGACGGTGCGCTCGGCGCCGGTGCCCCACACCGCCCGCGCGGCGTCCGCGGCCACCAGCGGCGACCGGGCGATCTGGTCCAGGGAGAGGACGCGCACGTAGCCCGCGCAGACCACCAGATAGACCCCGAGCACCACCGCCGTCCCGAGCACGAAGGCAAGCGGCAGGTTGCGCTCCGGCCGGCGGATCTCGCCACCGACGAAGCCCACGTCGGACCATCCGTCGTAGGACCAGAAGACCGCAACGAGCGCCGCACCGAAGCCGGCCAGGGCCGAGGCCCGTGGAACGTCGCCCCCGCCGACGACGACGCTCGCAGCGGATTGTCCCGCGACGATGGCGACGCCGGCCAGCGCCGCCAGGGCGACGAGCTTGAACACCGTGGTGACGTCCTGCACCCAGGCGGCGCGATCGATGCCACGCCGCCCGACGAGGCCGACGGCGACGAGGAGCAACGCCGCGACGATCTGGCTGCGGACGACCCCGAACCACGCACCGTCGTCCGAGATCCCGGCAGTGCGCAAGAGGTACTCCGACGTCGTGATGGCGATGGCGCCGTAGGCCGCAGGCCGCAGCACCACGAGTTCGGCCCATCCGAAGGCAAATGCGGCCGCCCGGCCGTAGACGGTGCGCAGGTAGGCGTAGACGCCGCCCGTGCGGGGGATCGCCGCCCCGAGTTCGGCCATGCAGATGGCGCCCGCGAAGGCGACGAGACCGCCGGCGATCCACGCAGCGAGGAAGAGCGGCACGTCGGGGACGCGGCCCGCCACCACCGCCGGCGTGCGAAAGATCCCGCTGCCGATGGTCGACCCCACCAGGACGAAGACGGCACTTCGCAGTCCGAGGCGGCGGGGAAGCGCGGGGGTCGAGGCGTCCACGGCCCGAGCCTACCCCGACGCCGACCCGACCCGCGCAGGGCGGGCTATCCTCCGGCCATGGCCCGCTCCACCTTCCTCCTCGCCGTCGTCGCCTGTTGCGCGTGCGGCCGGGGCGCAGCTTCCTCGGCGCCGCGATGCCCGGACCCGCCTCCCCGCGGTGCGTTGCTCACCGCGGAGGAGGCCCCGGCGGTGGCCACGGGCCCGTCTGCGGTCCACCGCAGCCACGCGGCCGAACGCCGCAGGGCGCCGCCGGGCACCGCCACGGTGACGGTGCTCTCTCGCGGCCAGAACGCCTTCGTGGCACGGCTCTCGATCGCACCGGGAGCGAAGATCCCCGAGCACCGCGATGCCACCGAAGAGGTCATCCACGTGCTCGCCGGCCGAGGCACGATCACGATCGACGGCACCACCCACGAGATCGGTCCGGGGGACACGGTCTACATGGCCCCGAACGCCCGCGTCTCCTTCGAGAACGGCCCGGATCCCATGGAGGCGATCCAGGTGTTCGCGGGCCCGGAGCCGGCGGCCAAGTACGACGGATGGACGGAGCTCGAGCCGGACGCGCCCGACGAGGCTACGGGCGCGTCGTCCGATACTCGATGAAGTCGTCGTGCTCCGGCACGTGCACCACCCGTTGGACGAAGATCCCCGGAAGGTGCACGTCGTCCGGATCGAGGCGCCCGGGCTCGACGAGTTCGTCCACCTCGGCGATGGTGATCCGACCCGCCATGGCCGCGAGCGGATTGAAGTTCCGCCCCGCCCGGCGAAAGCGCAGGTTGCCGAACCTGTCGCCCACGGCGGCCCGCACCAGGGCGAAATCGGTGCGAATCGCCGTCTCGAGGACGCAAGCCCGGCCGCCGATCTCGCGGACCTCCTTGCCCTCGGCGACCACGGTTCCCGCTCCCGTGGGCGTGAAGAATGCCTCGATACCGGCTCCCCCCGCCCGGAGCCGCTCGGCCAAGGTCCCCTGCGGATTGAGTTCGACCTCCACGTCGCCCGCGAGCATCTGCGCCTCGAGGTCGGGATTGCCGCCGACGAAGCTGCACACGACGCGGCGCACCTGCCGGTTCTTCAGGAGGATGGCGAGCCCCTTGCCTTGATTGCCGCAGTTGTTGCTGACGATGGTAAGGTTGCGGCGACCGGAGGCGGCCACCGCTCGAATGAGGGCTTCGGGATTGCCACACAAGCCGAAGCCACCGACCGCGACCGACGCCCCGTCGTGCAGGTCGAAGATGGCATCGTCCGGACTTGCGAACACCTTGTCGGGGACGGTCATGTCGATCCCTCCGCACTCGCCCCGGCCAGGGCCCTCGCCAGGACTTCGGGAAACGCCTCGAGGGCTGCGGCCTCCACGGTCAGGGGTGGGCAGACGTACAGCATGTGTCGTTTCGCGGGCACGAAGTAGCCCTCGTTCCACAGGGCACGGGAGACGGACTCGGCCGGGCAAGCCAATTCGATGCCGATCTGCAGCCCCCGGCCCCGCACGTCGGCGATCCGATCGTCGTGCTTCGCAAGGTCCGCGAGGACATCGATCAAGGCCTTCCCGAGGGTTTTGGCGCGGCCGACGAGTCCATCGCCTTCGATGAGGTCGAGACAGGCGAGCGCCGCCGCGCAGCCGATGGGGCTTGCGTAGTGGGTCAGGCCGCACCACAGCACCTCGTCGTCGAAATGCCGCGCCACCGGGGCCGAGACGAGCACGGCCGAAAGCGGCGCGTAGCCCGACGTCAGCCCCTTGCCGAGCACGATGAGGTCGGGTGCCCCCCCGAAGTGCTCGAACCCGAAGGTGCGCCCCGTTCGGCCGAGGCCCGAGAACACCTCGTCGGCCACGAGCAAGAAGCCGTGCCGATCGGCAAGCTCCCGCGCCTTCGGCCAGAAGTCCGGCGGCGGGATCTGGACCCCGTTCGTCCCAGTCAGGCCTTCGAGCACGACGGCCGCGACCCGCTCGGGACCTTCGGCCGCAAGCGCCGCCTCGAGGCTCTCCACCCAGTCGGAGGGCCGCCCGCCGTCGGGCATGCGGGGCGGATAGGGATCGTCGATCCACGTCCCCGCGACCCCCTCCCAGAAGGGCTCGCGCCGCGGATCGCCGGCCACCGCCAGGGTGGAGAGGGTGGCACCGTGGTAGCTGTGCCGCCGGGCCACGACCTTGCGCCGCCCGGTGACGAGCATGGCGATCTTGAGCGCGTTCTCCACGGCCTCGGCGCCGCTGAGGGCGAAGAAGACGCGATCCATCCCCGCCATGGAACGCAGGCGTTCGGCAAGGATGTTGCGCTCGGGAAGATCGACATTGGGGCCCGCCGTGAGCACCGCAGCATCGAGAGCGCGCCCCATCGCCTCGATGACCTCGCGGCGACCGTGGCCGACGTTCACGTTGTAGGACTGGCTGGCCATGTCCCACTTCCACCCCTCTCCGGGCACGTGGATCCGCGCGTTCTCGGCCCGATCGATGACCATGGTCCGCGCGCCACGCTGGGCCTGCCACGTTCGAAAGAGCGGTGCATCGGGTTCCGTCACGGTTCCACCTCCACGTAGGGGATCTCGGGACGTCCCTGCCACCTGCGGATTCGGATCTCGGCGGGCGGGTTCTCGACGAGGCACCCCGCCGTCGCCAGCACTCTCCCGCCGCACAACGCCATGGCGATGGCACCGCAGGTCCGCGACGCCGACGGGTCGCCGGCGGCGTCGTCCACGTGGGAGCAGATGCTGCGGGGATACCCCTCGTGGCTCGACAACAGCGCCCACAGGTCCTCGAGGGTCTTCGGACGCATCTGGACGAAGAGCGTGCTCGCAAGCTCCATGCGCCGAAACGTGGTGCTCGACGGATGTACGCGTTCGACCGCCCTCAACGACGGGTCGAAGCAGTGGTTCGTGTGCAGGAAACTCGCCTTGGCGCCACGCTGGGTCACCGCCTTGCGTCGTCCGCTGCACTCGACGCCGAAGAACGACGTTCCATCGGCGATCATGTAGTGATGGCCGCTCGAAAGCCGCGTGCCGAGCAAGAGATCCCGCGCCGCCTCGGCGTCGGGTTGGGCGAGCATCCTGCGCACCAGGGCGGGCCAGACGACGCCCACCTGGGCGTCGGTACTCGCGAGGTTGTTGATCGTGACCGCCACGCCGGTACCGGAGATCCCCGCCATCCCCAGGCACCCCGTCAACGAGAAGCACACCGTCTCGGGACCATCCGGCGGGTCGAACCGGAACACGCGGACGAACGGCGCCGCCGTCCCGTGCATGTCCCAGGTCTGCCCGAGCACCGGTCCATAGAGGCCGTCGGTGTAGACGGCCGTGCATCCACCAGGATCGGAACCGCCCACGCCGCCGAGCACGGACGGCGGCACGTCCCGCAGGTCGGTGTAGTGGTTCAAGATCACCAGATCGACGGGATCGATCTCGGCCGCCCGGGCGATCCCATGGAGTTCCGCCGAAAGGTCGGCGTCGAACGCCTCGAGCACCGGCAGATGGGCGGCGGCCACGGCCCGCAGCACGTCCACCGAACCGAACGCCCCGCGCACGAGGCACAGTTCCGTACGGATCCGCGCGAGTTCTCGGATCTCCCGCCGGAACATCGCGCCGTGGGCCTCCCCCCGGGCCGCCGGGGTGCGCTGATCGAAGCAGATGGGCTCGGTGAGCGTCACGGCTGTCTTCCCGGGACCACGCCCGCGGCCACGGCGTCGTCGAGGGCCGGCAGGAGGCGGCGTCGCGCCCCAATCAGATCCTCGGCCGTTTGATCGAAGGCCGGCGCGCACACCAGGACGCCCGGCGCACCGCACCCGAACACGACGCCCACGGACCGCCCGATGGTGACGACCACGTCTCGTAAGCGGGCGTCCATGCGCACCGTGCGATAGAGCCCGCGTCCGCCCACAGCGCCCCCCGTGCGCTCGGCGAGGGCCAAGACCAGGCGATCCAGAGCCTCGATGCGGTCGGTGGGATCCAGGGTCCTGGCCGCGCGCAGGTGCTCGTGGGTCCGAATCACGCAGACCTCGTCGCCGTCCCACGTGCTGATGAGGGTCAAGGGTTTTTCGACGTAGAGTGCGTCCGAGACGAAGACGTGGCCGAGCTGTCCGCCCGGATACCAGAGCACCCCGTCCGGCGCGACGCCGTCGGGCCAGCCGTCGACCCCCCATGCCCCGTCGCCGCACCGGTAACCGCCGGTCGCCGTCTCGACGGCCACGAGCGGGATCCCGTGCCGGTCGCAGGCGACGCGCAACGCCGCGGCCGCCTCGCCCTCGACGGTCCATCCCGAACGCTCGCCCACCACCTCGACGAAGAGCCCGAACACCGTTTCGGCCCCGTGCTCCGCCACCACCTCGTCGAGCGCCTCGCAGGTGCGGGCCACCCCGGCCACCGCAGGATGGGGCAACCGGGGGAAGGGATACAGCCCGAAGGGCTCGGGGAATCCCGCCGGATCGGAGAGGGATCGCGCCGCCGCGGTGGTGTGCCCCACGTAGCCACCGGCGAGGCCGACGGCGATGCGAGCTTCGGGCCGGCGAACCCGCAGGCACCGCAGGCACTTGTCCACCGTCTCGTCCCGGGAACTCGTGAAGTAGACGTGCCAGGTGCCACGCGGGGCAATCGCCCGTAGATGCTCGACGTAGTGCACCACGTCCACCGTGGTGAAGTTGCTGAGATTCAGTTTCGATGCAAGCGGTCCCTCGAGGTCGCGTTCGGCGAGGCCGGGAGCCCCGCGGCGGAACGGGCGCTGGATCCCCGAAGCCAGGTCGACGAAGGCGGGAGGATCCGAATCCGGCTCGCATGGAGGTGCGGTCAAGGGGATCCGTACGTAGGCCGTGCGACCGCCGCCACCGTACTGCTCCGCGTACCGCGCATCGACGAACCCCCCGAGGGCCCGATTGATCGCCGTCATGGGGTCGGCCGCCTCCTCCCGGTTGCGGCTCGACACGAACGCGTAGCCGCGCCGGCGTGCGAACTCGACCTGGGCCTCCTTCAACGCCCGTCCGACGCCGCGCCCCGCGAACTCCGGGGCGACGGTCAGGTCGACCGAGTAGAGGGTCGTGCCGCGGCCGAGGGTGGGGTCCTGGGCCGGGCCGTCGACCGGTCGGTCCGGCGCGGTGGCCCGTTCGAGGGGCAGTGCGAAGGCCATGCCGGCGCGCTCACCGTCCACCGTGGCGATCCACGCCATGCCCCGCGCCGCGCAGGCACGCAGGACGGCTTCCGTCGTCCGTCGTTCCGGTTCGTATGCCCGGGCTTCGAGTTCGCGCACGAACGGCCAGTCCTCGGGGCCCATGGGACGAACCCGGGTGTCGACCCGTCGGCGCCCCTCCTCGCCCTCCCACTCGGCGGCACGGGGATCGTCGATGCGTTCGAGGGCCCGGGCGATGCGGGCGAAGAGGTCGGCCACCCGCCGCCGATCGAAGCCGGCACCGAGCCGAAACCGCACGGTGCGTTCGCCTGCCGGGTACGTGAGGAACCCGCGAGGAAACCGCTGCGCGATGAAGCGCCCGACGTGCTCCGCCGACGGCAGATCGAAGGCGAAGGTCGCCCCCGCCCGCCGCGGCGACGTGACGAGACCGCCGAAGGCACGGGCGAGTTGGTCGAGGTGTCGGTCCACTTCGGACAAGCCTGCATGTTGCTCGTGGGCGAAGAGGGCCTGGAGGTGTCCGCGCAGGGCGCTGGCCACATGCACCGGCACCGGAGCCGGGTCGGGGTAGCGCGACAGCACCACGCCGAGCTGGGCCTTCTTGGCCAGGGTCAAGAGATCCGGCGAGGTCTCCGGGTCGCCGGGCAGGCCGAGCCCGTGTCGTTGCCACCAGAAGAAGGGGCCGCCCGTCGCAAATCCCGTCTGCACCTCGTCGACCACCAAGGGGATCGCGTGTTTGCGGGTCGCATCCCGCAGTGCCCGGTAGAACGCGGCATCGAGGTGCACGTCGCCCCCTTCGGCCATCATGGGCTCGACGATGGCGGCGTAGAGTTCGCCCGCGTGTTCGTCGAGGGCCCGCGCGAGGCCCTCGGGGGAAGGATCGGCGAAGATCGCTTCGAACCCCGGCATCTCGAAGGGCCCGCGCTTGGCCGGATTCCACGTGGCCCCCAAAGTGACGAGGGTGCGGCCATGGAAGCCGCCGCGAAACGCCAGGACCCGGTGCCTGAGGTGGCCGTCTGCGCGATGGAGGCGAGCGAGCCACAGCGCCTTCTCGTTGGCCTCGGCTCCGCCCGCCGCCACGAACGCAACGTGGTCGAGCCCCGGCGGAGCCAGACGACGCAGCGTGTCCGCATAGGCCGCGAGTTCCGGTCGGGGCTCCACCGTGGAATCCGGGTTGACCCACAGCACCTGGCGAAACGCCCCGTCGTGGAGCGCCTTGCGGATGGGGTCGGCCCCGAAGCCGTGGGTGAGGGTCGCGATCTGGCTGCAGGCGTCGAGGATCGCGAGGGGGGGATCGTCCGCCGACACCAGCATGCAGCCGAGGCTGCGCCGGGTGTCCACGACCATGGGCTTCTTCTCCCGAGGCACGAAGTCTCCGGCGTAGAGCCGTTCGAGCAGGGCCTCGGAGCGGGGCATGCGCCCGCCCTGCGGGATCGCCACCTTCGAGGTCCACCGGGTGTGGGGCGTCCCCGGACGAACCTCCTCCGACCGTTGGGCGGCCTCGAGGGCGGCGAGTCGTTCGGCCAGGGGCATGGGGGGGCCGTCCATGGGCGGGCAGCATAGCCGACGCGGCGCGGGCGAGGATGACCGCAATTGCGGCCGAATCCGGCGCGGTGCGCCCGACGGACGGCTGCTACCCTTCCCTACGTGCGGCCACGCGACATCGCCGCCGCCTTCTACGGCGGGCCCGGCTTTACGCTCTACCACGCCTACGGGCGCCACGGGAAGGTGCCCCAAAGTCCCCATTTCCACGGCGAATACCTCATTTGCGCCCAGATCCGGGGCCACGAGGCATGCCGCGTCGGGGGCCGCACGCTCGAGTTCTTCGCCGGGGACCTCGTCCTCATCAACCCCGAACAGGTCCACACCGGCAACGCCCGAGGCGAGGACGTGGAGTACGTGAGCCTCTACGTGGACCGCGAGACGGTGGCCCGCCTGGCCGAAGAGCTCGGCGCGCCGAACCGCACCCCCGAGTTCACCGTCATCCGGGCCGAACGGCGCCGCGACCTGACGGACAGTCTCCTGCGCCTGCTCGATCTCGTCCGGAGCGCATCGGACCAAGGCGAAGGGCGCGATCGGCCGGCACGCGACCCGACGGATGGCGATGCCAAGATGGACGTGACGGTGGAAGAGGCCCTGCATCGGGTGCTCGCGGACGCGTTCGCGTCGTTCTCGAACCTCCGCCACCCCAGGCTGCTCTCCACGCGACGCGTCGGCCACCGCCACATCGCGCGCGCTGTGGACTACATCCGCGAACTCTCCCGCGTCGGACGGCTCGAAACGGTAACATTGGACGAACTCGCCAACGTCGCGGGGCTTTCCAAGTACCACTTCCTGCGGGAGTTCGATCGCTACGTGGGCATGACACCGGGGGGCTACCTGCGGACCATGCGCCTTTGCCATGCGGCGCGCCTGCTGAGAACCACGGATCGCTCCATCGCCGAGATTGCCCAGACGGTGGGCTTTGCCGACCACCCGAGCTTCTCCCGGGCGTTCCGGCGCGCCTTCGGCATGCCGCCGTCGGCCTACCGGGCGCTCGGCCCCCTGTGACGGTCTCGGGGGCCTGCGCGATGCACGAAGGCAGACTCGTTCCGCCCCCTCGCACGCCCATCCCCGGGTCCCCGGCGGCCGCCCGCGGCGCGGGGCGGCGAGGTACCCGCGTGACTCCGCAAGCGGACCGGGCCGGCGC
>RFGU01000015.1 GCA_003696955.1 Deltaproteobacteria bacterium
CTCTTCGTGCTGCTGCGGGATCTCGGCCTGTGGGTGGGCGGCACGGTCGACGATCCCCTCTTCGACGGGCGCTACCTCGCCCCTGCGCCCCTCGAACGGCACCGGCGCGACGGCCTATGGCGGGAAGGGCTCGCGCCCATCGGGCTCGGCGATCCGGCCGAGGACGAGGCCGCGTTCGCCCGCTTCGAGGTCCATCTGGCGGATCTCGCCCGCCGCGCCGTCGGCAGCGACGGTCGACGCCTCTTCGACTTCCCCGCACGGGCGAGCAGTCGCGACCTCGCCGGCCTCGACGCCATCGACTTCGCCACCTACCTCGAACGCAACGGCCTCTCGTCTCCGGCCCTCGATTGGTACGTCGACTACGCCTGTCGGGACGACTACGGGCTGTCGGCCCGGGACACCTCCGCCTTCGCCGGCCTGCACCACTTCCTCGCCCGCGGCCTCGAGTTCGAACGGGGCACGCGCCTGTTCGTCTCGCCACGGGGCAACCACCACCTCGTCGAGGGCATGCTCGCCGCCTGTCCGCCGGGTCGGCTGCGCACCGGGCATGCCGTGGTGGCCGTCGATCCGGCCGGTGCCGTCACGGCCTACGACGTGGCGGCCCGGCGCAACGTTCGCTTCGAGGCCAACACGATCCTGTGGGCAGCACCGCGCTTCGTGTTGCGGCGGCTCCTGCCCGAAGGCGCCGACCCCACCCACCAAGGCGATCTGGGCTACACGCCCTGGCGGGTGTCGGCAATCGAGGTGGATGCAGGGCCCGGAGGGATCGGTGCCCCGCTTTCGTGGGACAACGTCGACGTGGAGGCCGACCACCTCGGATACGTCGTGGCCAACCACGGCGAAATCGGACCGCCGCGCCCGGGCGCGGTGCTCGTACTCTACGAACCCCTCGTGGGTCGCACCGCGGCGGAGCTTTCCGCCGCCCGTCGCCGATTGCTGGCAACGCCCCTCGATGCCGCCGCGGCGGAGGTCGTCGCCACGCTCGAGGACCTCCACCCCGGCATCGCGTCCCACGTGCGCCACGTCCACGTCACCCGCTGGGGCCACGCCATGATCCGTCCCTACCCGGGCTACCTCTTCGGAGGCCCCCGCGATCGTGCGGCCGCCCCGGTGGGCGCCGTCGTGCCCTGCGCCGCGGACACGGCAGGCCTGCCCCTCTTCGAAGAGGCCTTCGCCTCCGGGATCCGAGCGGCGGCCCGCGCGATCGCCCGCGCCGGACGGCGCCCCGACCCGGACCTCGCCCACGTACCGGCATGACGCCCGCCTACCTCGTCTCGCCTCGCTACGACGCCCTGTGGTTCGTCGGACCGGCGCTCTTGGCCCTCGTCTGGGGGATCTTCCTGGGCGTCGCCACACCGACCCCGGCGCCGGTCCGCACGGGGCTTTGGCTCGTGGCGGTGGTGCTCGTGGACGTCGCCCACGTCTACGCCACGGTGTTTCGCACCTACGCCGACGCCGAGGCCCGGCGGCTGCACGGCCGGCGTCTCGTCCTGATCCCGGTCGTCTGCCTGTGGGTCGGTTTCCTCGTGCACCTGGCATCGCCCCTTTGGTTCTGGCGACTTTGGGCCTATGTCGCCGTCTTCCACTTCATCCAACAGCACGTCGGGTTCGCCCTGCTCTACGCCCGCAAGGGAGGCGAACCTGCCACGGAGCGGCCCTGGATCCGGCTCGCCGTATGGGCGGGCACGGCCGCGCCCGTCGTGGTCTGGCACGCCACGTTGCCCCGGGAGATCGCCTGGTTCGTGGACGGCGACTTCTTCGTCGGACTTCCACCCGTCGCAGGCACGGTGGCGATGCTCCTTGCGGCCGCAATCCTCGGGGCGTGGATCGTGCATCGGGTACGCCTACACCTGCGCGGGCGTGCGAACCCGATGACCGATGCGATGGTCCTGTTGCCCGCGGCCACCTGGTTCGTCGGGATCGTCGCCTTCGACGACGACCGGATCTTCACGGTGACGAACGTCCTGTTGCACGGGATCCCCTACATGGCCCTGGTCTTCGTCACGGGCGGCCGGCGCCTCGTCACCCGACGCCTGCCGCGCCTGGCCGCCACGCCGGTCGCGGCCGCCGCCATCTTCTACGTGCTCCTTTCGACCTGGGCCCTCGTCGAGGAGGGGCTGTGGGATCTCTTCGTGCATCACGACCGCCCCGAACTCTTCGGAACGGGGGTCGCCATCGCCGACCCGTCGGTGGTGGCCCTGGCGGCGGCCCTGCTGTCCGTCCCCCAGACCACCCACTACCTCCTCGACCGGTGGATCTGGCGCGCCGGCCCCCTCAATCCGCACCTCGCCTCGGACCTCGGCTTCGCACCACGAAGCACGCCGCCCCCCTGAAGGGGGCGGCGGTGGTGGAGGATAGGGGGATCGAACCCCTGACCTCAGGCTTGCAAAGCCCGCGCTCTCCCAGCTGAGCTAATCCCCCACGAGGGGTTCCCCGCGACCGGGGAGGCGGAGGGTAGCAGAGACGACCACGGACGGCGACCCCGAGGCCTCCCTTTCGCTATGCTTGCGGTCCATGGCGCTTCGTTCCATCGGCCGAGTCGCACCCGTGATCGCCATCGCGGCCACGACCTTCGCATGCAAGGACCCGCCGCCTCGGCCCGCAGCCGAATCCGCACCGTCGGCGGCGGCGACGCGGTCGGCCGAACCCGTCCGCACGCCGCAAGAGGCGTGCGGGGCGCGCCCCTTGACCGGCTTGCCCCTCTTCGACCGTCCCCTCGGGGGGCGACTCGGGGACCTCGACCTCGCACCCGCCGGGGTCGAACTCGTGCGGGGCGGCCTTGCCTTCGTGGTCGAAGGCGGCCGCCTGGTCGTACCGGTGCCCGGAGCCGGACGGGCCGAACTCCGGGTCCTCGCCACCCCGGAACGCCTCGCCGGCCTCGATCGCCTGCCGCCGCTGCGGGGGGGCGTGCACCGAGGCGACGACCGCATCGAGCCCAAGCTCACCGGACTTCGGCTCGATCTCTCTCCCATGCAGGACGGACGGGCCACGGGCCTCGTCACCTTGTGCTTCGACGAGCCCGGCGGCTACCTGGTCGGCCGGTTCGAGGCCCGGGCCGACGAGGACATCTCCGATCGACCGGATCCGACCCGCGATCACCCGAGCGCCTTGCGCTACGTCGTCGACCGGGCCCTCGAGGCCCAGGGGGTTGCTCCGGCGGCGATCCGCCACCGCGGCACCCACCTCGATCCGACCCGCGGCGTGGGCTACGACCACGTGGTGGCGTGGCCGAAGGCCGCCACGCCGCCCCCCTGGTCCAGCCAGTCGTTCCTGCTGCGCAAGAAGAACGGAGCGTGGACCATCGTGGCCCAGACCCAGGGGAACCGGATCCCCGAGACACAGGCGCCTACCCCTCCGGACGACGCAATGGCGCCGTGGGTGCGGGCCGCGGCCGCGGCCGTCGAGGAGAAGCTCGCCAAGAGCCGCCTTGCCGGGTTCGCCAGTCGCATCGAGCTGCGCACGCCGCCCAAGGCCGGCGATGTCCCCGAGCGGGCCGTCCTGCTCGTGACGATCCGGCCGGATCGAAGCAATGGCACCCTCGGGCGGCCCCGGCGCTACCGGGTCGAGGCCGAGCGGCGCGATGGGGGCGTCCGCGTCACGAAGGTCGTCTCCGTATCCTCCGCGTCGAAAGCCACGGCACGAAAAGCAGTGCCCAAGACGCCGGGTTGAGGGGCGCCCCCTGGGATCCCGCGCTGCGGCAGGCGCAGCCCTCGTCGCTCGCCGCCGTGCCGGCCGAGCCGTCCGTGTCGCCACCGCTTCCGCCGCCAAGGCCGCCGGTGCTCGCCATGCCCGAGGTTGCACCGGTCCCGCTGGCTTCGCCGGAGGTGGTGCCCGCGCCGGACGTGCTCCCTCCGCCGGAGGTCCCGCCGCCGCCTTCGCCCACCTGGATGGAAATCTCGGCCATGCCGAGGTTGCCGTCCTCGTCCGAGGCCTCGACGCGTATCGTGTGGGGCCCCGGATCGACGCCGCCGTCGACGGGGAACTTGAGGGTCGTCGCCACGAACGTTCCGGTGAGCACCTCGACGTCGTCGAAGAACACGAACGTGTCGACGAGTTGGGGCGATTGGTTGTCGGCGATCGTCACCACCAGGTCGAAGACCGCCGGATACGGCAGCACCGCGCCATCGGCCGGCGCGTCGATGGTCACCGTCGGCGGCACGGCGTCCGGCACGCCCGGACCGAAGAGCCACAGCATCTCCTGATAGCTGTTCTGCCAACCAGCATTGCAGAACTGGGTGTGGACGGCGTTGCAAACCCCGTTGGACGGCGTCAGGTCGGTGTCCGACACGATCTTCATGCACATGTCGGTGTACTTGGGGTCGGAGACGCCGCCCGACGTGGGATAGAGGTTGTCCGCCGGGTGGTCCACGTGCTCGAGGCCCCAGGTGTGCGCGGCCTCTTGGTTGATGACGGTGATGCTGCCGACCAGGTCGAAGCTCGTGATGTTGGGGTTCGAATTGCCGCAGTCGATGGTGGGGGCGACGCCCGCGAAGCCGTGTTCCATGGACCCCCCGGTGGCGCTCTTGCCGACGAGCACCATGGCGTAGTCCTCGGTGGGCGGCGGACGCACGTCCGTGACCGTGATGCCGAAGTCGGCCACGTCCGCGCGCACGCCCTGGACGAGTGATGCCCGCTGCCCCGGCCCCCCTTCGTAGGGCAGGATCTTGCCGCCGAAGGTGAAGGCAAGCGTGGAGCAGTTGTTCTTGGGATCGTTGCCGCAGCCCGAACTCAGCTCGGTGCCGTCGAAGTTGACGAAGAGGATCGTCGGCTCGCCGGCGCGAGCCGGGCGACCGTAACCGAGCCCCATGGGCTCGGGCTCGATGCCGGGTGCCGTAATCGGATGGCCGGCGGGCAGGGGCTCTGCGGCGACGGCGAACGCGGGGGCCGTCGCGGCGAGTACGAGCAAGGGGGCGAAACAGGGGCGAAGGCGGGGGGCGAGCATGGCACCTTCGAACCTACCCCACGAACCCCACGTTCACGACGAACCCAACGGTCCGGACCTCGACGGCGGTCCTAGGCGGTCGAGCGAAGGTGCGCTAAATGCGCAGATCGGTCAGGTGCCGTCGCCGAACCAGACCGAAAGGCCCAGCAGGATCCCGAGGTTCACGACGTTGGCGATGGGGTCGTACTCCTCGTCGTTGCCGCCCGGCGGGTCCGGATCGACGAGCGTGCGGCCGTGGGGCGCGGCGTAGTCCACGTTCAGCCCCACGTCCACCGACAGGGCGTCCACCAGGAAGATGTGCGCGCCGCCGCCGGCCCCCACCGTCGGGTAGACGATGTTGGTGGTGATCTTGGTGTCGGGCACGTTGCCGGGCTCGTTCTGCACCATCGTCCCGCCGCCGAGCCCGAACCGCAGCTCCACGTAGGGCCGCACGCGCTTGCCCGGCAGGAAGATCCAGCGAAAGTACGGCACGAACTGCCCCGCGACCAGATGGGTGGCGTCGTCGTCGTTGTCGTCGTCGTCGTAGATCCCGTCCACCGTGAAGGAAAACCGCGTCCCCACCACGATCTGGCCCGACAGGAGCACGACCCCGAGGCCCAGGCCCCAGATCGGCCGCACGGACAACAGGCACGCGCCGCCGCACAGCCCCGAGTCGGTCAGGGTCGGCCGGCCGAAGCCGAAGCCCACCACGTTGACGTCCGGGTCGTCCGGCCCGGGGCCCTCGTCGTCGACGTGGGTCCATCCGAAGAAGTCGGTGTCCGCGTGGATTCGGATGCGGGGGATCTTGCCCCGGAACGCGCCACTGCCACCGCCCACCTTGGCGGAGGCGGACGCGCTCGGGGACGGCGCCGCGTGGGCGAGGACCGGGGCCGACGCCACGACGCCGGAAGCCAACAGACAGGTCGCGAGTTGGAGCGATCGCATGGTGTCCGCGACGTTAGCGCGGTGGCGCGCCCGCAGACAAGGAAACTGGATCACGTCGCCGCGAAGCGCGTGAGAACGGCCCAGGCCACGAGCCCGACGAGCCATACGATCCCCCACCGGACCGCCGCGGGACGCAGCCGACCGGCACCGTCGATCCCACGCCGAATCAAGTGCAACGAAGCCCACACCCAGATCACGAAGCACGCTGCCGCGCCGGTAGCCCGCAGGGGAGAGAAGGTCCCGGCCCCCTCGGCGGGCTCGACCCCGGGAACGGGCCCGTCGGGGTTTTCGGCCCGCGCCGCGTGCTCGAAGGCCTCGGGATCGTCCACCGCGAAGACGCGTCGGGCCGCGATGGCCCGCCGAACCTCACGGTGCGCAAGCCGCTGCAGGGCGTGCGGCACGGTCCGGTCGTGGGCGATCTCCTCGAGTTCGGCCTCGGCCGCGCGGTAGGCCTCCGCAAGCGGCGTGCGCATCCGTGCCGCACCACCGAGGACGTAGATCGCCGACGGCAGTCGGCCCTCGGCCCGGAGTCTGCGCCCCTCGGCGAGTTGCCGTCGGCCGTGGTGGGCGACGGTCGCAGCCACGGCCAGGTAGAGGAGCCCCGCAAGGACGAGCCCCACGCCCCACGGACGCAGTCGCACGGCGAGGGGCGGTCGCCGTCCGGTCACGTCAGATCCCGCCGCGAGAACAAGACCGACGCGAGCACCACCGCGACGGCCGCGTAGCCTACGCCGTAGGCGGCCGTGGTCCCCACGTACGCCCACGACACGAACGTCTCGTGGATCGTCACGACCTCCCCCGCAACGTTCGATCCGGACACGTAGAACAGATGGAAGTCGGGCAGGACGGCCGCGACGGCCTCGACGAGGGCCCCTGCCGGCGTGCCCGCCAGCTTGCCCTCGGCCAGGGCGACGAGTTCGGGGGTACTGCGTCCGGCCACCCACAGGCCGCCGGCGAACATGGCCGAAAGGTACGGTGAGGAGAAGCCGGAGAAGAACAGCCCCACGGCCGTAAGCAGCACGAGCTCGAAAAAGATCAGCACCTCTGCCCGGACGAGGAGGACCGACACGTCGCCCCCTCGAGCCTCGACCAGCGCCCCGAGGATGGCCGACATGGCGACGACCAGAACAGCCAAGGTGGCGACGAGCCCGAGGTACTTGCCCACGATGAATTCCCAGCGTTCGAGGGGCTTGGGTACGACGAAGTAGACCGTCTTCTCGTCGAGTTCCTTGCGCAAGAGGTTGACCCCGAGGAAGAGCGCGATGATCACGCCGAAGAGGCTGATCCCGGCCAGCCCGAGATCGGTGATGACGCGCACCTCCTCGTGGAGCGAAAGCTCGCCGAGCACCCACGAAAACGCCATCAGCGCCAGGGCGAAGGCCACGAGCACGTAGAGGACGCGGTTGCGGATCGCCTCGCGGAAGGTCGTGGCGGCGATGGCCACGATGCGCCCGAGTGTCATCGTCATGATCCGCCCTCCGTCGCTGCGGGCGCCCGGCTCGCCGTCTTCTCCACGAAGATCTCCTCGAGGGTCTGGCGATGGGGGACGACCTCGTGGACCTCTCCCCCTGCCGCGAGGACCGCACGCAGGAAGGCCTGCACGGCGTCGTGATCGGAAAAGCTCGCCACGTCCCCTTCGGGCGTACGGCGCACCGCCGATGGCAGCGCATCCGCGAGCGCCGGCCGGGCCTCCTCGGGGATCGAGAACACCACGTCGATCCGATCGATGCGGCGCTCGAGCATCTCGTCGAGGCTGCCGACACCCCGGATCCGGCCGCCGGCGATGATGGCCACCCGGTCGCACATGGTCGAGGCATCCGCAAGGATGTGGGTCGAGAAGAAGATCGTCTTGCCCTTGCGCTTCTCCTCGAGGACGATGTCGCGCACGTCCTTGCGACCGATGGGATCGAGCCCGCTGGCCGGCTCGTCGAGGACCAAAAGGGGCGTCTCGGGCAAGAGCGCCTGGGCGAGCCCGACCCGTTGCAACATGCCCTTGGAGTAGCTGCGCAAGGGCCGGTCCGCGGCATGGGTCATCCCGACCCGCTCGAGGAGTCGCTCGGTCCTGCGCGAGCGCTCGCTCCGGTCGAGGCCGTACAATCGGCCCACCAGGTCGAGGAGTTCGCGCGCCGTGAGGTACTCGTAGAAGTAGGGGCGCTCGGGCAGGTAGCCCACCTGGGCCTTGGCGGCGCGGGTTCCGGCGGGTACACCGTAGATCCGAGCCGAACCCGCCGTCGGGAACAACAGTCCCATCAGGATCTTGATCGTCGTGGTCTTCCCCGCACCGTTCGGTCCGAGGAAGCCGAAGACCACCCCTTCGGGGACGTCGAGATCGATGCCTCGCAGGGCCACCGTCTTGCGCCGGAGGAAGCCCCGGACGAAGGTCTTGGCCAGGGAACGTACGCTGATGGCGTTCACGGGAATCGCGTCTGGATGCCGGCCTGGATGTCCAGGCCGAACTCGAACCATCGTAGGAAGGTCATGCGTGCCGCCGGCATGAGGAACACGCCCACGTTGTGATGCACGTCGGCCTGGACGAGAAAGCCCAGCCGCAGACCGATGTCGTCGTCCTTGGTCTTCCGCTCGGCATCGTCCTTGGGGGCCTCGCGCCCGAGGGGACAGACGACTTCCGTGCCGGACGTACCGGTACACACGGGCCGTCCGCGGTAGCCGGCGAAGTTTTCGTGCATCCACAGGAAATCGACCGCCGCCCCCACCTTGACCAGGGCCTCGGGCTTGGAGAAGTAGGCCCGGATCCCGGGGAAGAGGCCGAAGCCCACCTTGTCGACGAAGAGGCCCGAACACGTCTCCGGGTCGCCCGCGTCCTTGCAGACGTAGTCGCGCTTCATGAGGTTGATGCGCACGGTGAGCAGGAGGTCGATCCTCGGGTGGACGCCGTAGCCCCCCGTGAGGTCGAGAAACGCCATGCCCCGACGCTCGGTACAGAACGCCTTTCGCCCCGTGTCGCTGCCCGGATCCGTCGAGTACTGTCCGCAGAATTGGCCGTCGTTGTAGGGCACGATGCCGAAGTAGCCCCATCCGGCGGCCACCCCCAGAAGACCGAGGCGATGGTGGGACCTGGGATGGACGGCACGCGGGGCCCTCGTCTCCGTCGTGGTCGCGGCGGACGGTCCGGAGGCCGACGGGACGCCACCTTCGGTCGGCACGTCCCCGTCGGCCGCCCCACCCTCGCCGGCCCCGGGGGCCTCCGCGGTCCCGGCGGGCTGGTCCTCGGCCTTCCCCGACGGCGGCGCGGCCGGGGCGTCCGTGCTCGGCGGCGCGGCCGGGGCGTCCGTGCTCGGCGGCGTGGCCGGGGCGTCCGTGCCCGGCGGCGTGGCCGGGACGTCCGCGCTCGGCGGCGTGGCGGGCGCATCCGTGGGCCCGACCGCCCCCCGGGCCGGCACAGGCACCACAGAAAGGAGCACGGCGACGAGCGGGATCGCTTCGCGGCAGCCTCGACGTCGAGCGTGGGGCACACATCGGAAGACGGCGGGCGCTCGGTGGAACATGGGAGCAGGGGTACGTTGCGCGCAGGGACGTGCGCGCAGGGCACGGCCCGAGCATATACGATCCGGCCGTGGCGTTCGCTCCGACCGCACCACGCTTCGGCCGACGCGCGTTCCTGCGCGCGGCGTCCGCCGTCGCCGCCCCCGGCGCCTTCGGCACGCCGCCGTCGTCGGTCGTCACCCTCGACCTGCCCCAGCTACGCTACGAGGGCAATTGGAACCCGCGGCCGGGCGCCGTCGTCGAACTCGCTCGGGAGGTACGACTGCGCACCCGGCTCGAGCCGGTGGCACGCCCGTCGGTGGTCACCCTCGACGGCAACGACGTCTTTCGCAGCCCGTTCCTCTACGTGGCCGGCGACGGTCCCCTGCCCCCCCTCGACGCGGCACGGCTCGGCCGGTTGCGCACGTTCGCGGCCCTCGGCGGCATCCTGGTGTTCGACGAGGCCGACGGCGGCACCGACCGGGCCTTTCGGGATGCGGTGGCGGACCTCGTCGCGCGCATCTTCCCGGGACGCTCCCTCGCGCCCCTGTCTTCCGAACACGTGCTCTTTCGGAGCTTCTACATCCTACGGGGCATGGTGGGACGTACGGCCGCCGACCGTACGGTCCACGCCGTGCTCGACGGGGGTCGGATCCAAGCCATGCTGTTGCGCAACGACCTCGGTGGGGCGCTCGCACGGGACGAGAACGGGCTTGCCCGCCACCCCTGCATTCCCGGCGGTCCGGCCCAACGGGAGCAGGCCACGCGCTTCGGGGTGAACCTCGTGTTGTACGCGACCTGTCTCGACTACAAGGCCGACCGCGCCCACGTCGAGACGCTCCTGCGAGCGAGAAGGTGGCGCTGACCGTGCATCTTGGCCTCGCGTTCACGTTCGGCGAGTCGTCGCCGTGGGTCCAGGGGGCATTGCTCGCGGCGACCGTGCTTTCGGTGTACGGGCTCTGGCGAGACCGCCGCCACGGGGCGGTCGCCGGCTCCGCCATGCTGCGCATCGCGACGCTGCTGGTCCTCGCCGGCATCGTCACGCGCGTCCAGGTCACCATGGAACGCCCGCCCGACCGCCGCGCGCGTCTGGCCGTTCTGTTCGACACGTCCGCCAGCATGACGCTGCCCGACGCACCGGACGCCGGCGATCCGCTGCGCCCGCGCTACGAGCGCGTCCGGGCGACGTGGACCGCCGAGACGGTGCGGGCCTTGTCCCGCGCAGGCATCGACCTCGAGGTCCTGACGTTCGACGAAGAACTCGGGCGACACACCGGCGACGCGCCCACGCCCTACGCCACCGCCCCCGACGGTTCAGGCTCGGATCTCCTGGGAGCACTTTCCGCCATGCGAGATCGCGTGGCCGCCTCGCACATCGGTGGCATCGTCGTGGTGTCCGACGGAAGGGTCGCCGGCGAGGACGCGGCCGCCGCGTTGGTGGACACGGCTCGAACGCTCGGGGTCCCGGTATCGACGGTCGCGGCGGGTGCCCCGTATGCCCGAGACGTATGGATCGCAAGCGTCCGGGCGCCACCGTTCGCGTTCGCCGAGAACGTCGTGGACATCGACGTGGACGTGGCCGCCCTCGGCTATCCGGGGCGCGCCTTCGAGGTGCGACTCTACCAGGGCGACGAGATCCTCGAGCGCCGCACGGTGGTCCCTCCCACCGACGGTGGCTACGGCCGCGTTCGCTTCGACGTGGCGTCGGATCGCGTGGGATCGTTCGCCTACACCGTGGAGGTCGAAGGGCCCGCGGACCAGGCCACCCGGGCGAACGACCGGCGCACGTTCGTGATCGAGGTGCTGCGCGACAAGGTCCGCATCCTGCACGTCGCCGGACGGCCCGACTGGGACGTACGCGCCCTGCGCCTTCTGTTGCGCCGCGATCCCAACGTCGAGTTGCTGAGCTACTACATCCTGCGGGACCTCGACGACATCCTGCGGGATCCCACGCCGGCCGACGAACTCAGCCTGATCCCGTTCCCCACGGACGAGTTGTTCTCCGAGGAACTCGGCAGCTTCGACCTGGTGGTGCTGCAGAACTTCGACTACGGGCGACACCAGGTGGGCCGGTACCTGCCCGACATCGCGCGCTACGTCGAAGAAGGTGGCGGGCTCGTGCTCATCGGCGGCGATCTGGGGCTCGGCCAGCCGGGCCAGGCCGACGCCAGCTTCGCCAAGGTCCTACCGGTGGACGTGCGTCGGGCCGCGCCGTTCGAACGTCGCAGCGTGGAGATCCGGATCACCCCCGAGGGACGCACGCATCCGGTCACCGCAGGACTCCTCGACGCCTCGGGCACGCTGCCGAACCTCGGCCCCTTGACCGACCGCAACCGGGTTCGGCTCGCCCCCCACGCAGCCGCCATCGGAACGCGGGTCCTCCTCGAGGGTGCCGGTACGCCTCTGTTGCTGACGGCCGAACCGGGCAAGGGACGGGTCGTCGTGCTGGCCACGGCCTCGGCATGGCGGCTCGGCTTCGGACCCGACCTGGCCTTCGTGGGGGGTATGCGGCCCTACGACGTGCTGTGGCTCGGCGCCATCCGCTGGCTGCTGCGCGACGAAGCTTCCGACCGCCTCGGCGTCGAGACCGACCGGCCGCGCTACGACGTCGGAGATCCCGTCAGGGTCATGGTCACGACCCTCGGTCCCGACTACGCCCCCGAAGCCGGCGTCGCCGTTCGTGGCACGGTGCGCCGGGCCCACGGAGCGACCGACGAGGCGCCGGAGGCCACCTTCGAGCTTACGACCGGCCCGTCGGGCACGGCACGCACGGAGATCGGCGGTCTGCCCGTCGGCGCCCACGTCGTCGAGGTCCAACGGGACGGCACGGGCGCCGAAGACACCGAGGACACCGCGCGCCACGTGTTCCTCGTCGACCCTCCACGGCGCGAGCTTTCGGACGTGGACGCACGCGAAGGTACGCGGTTCCTCGCGGCCCTCGCCGAGGCCACCGGCGGCGCCTTCGTGGACCTGGGCGCCGGCGACGACCTCCCGCGGACGTTTCCCCTGCGACCGCGACGGGCCGAAGGGCGTGCCGCTCGGCGCACCGTCTCGTTGTGGGATCATCCGTTGCTCGTGCTGCTGGCCCTCGGCCTGGCGGTCGCGGACGTCCACCTTCGGCGCCGGCGGGGCCTTGCCTGACCCCGAGTCGTATGCGTGCGCCCCCCGCGGGCTCGGCGCTCAGGCGGCGCCGTCGGGCGCCCCGAGCAGGTCCGACGGATCCATCCCGAGGGCCTCGGCAAGTCGCGCCAACTCGTCCAATTCCGGTAGATCGGCGCCGAAGACGAGGCGGCGAAGCCGTGCCTCCCGGACGCCGCTGCGGTGCGCGAGTTCGCCGAGGTCGATGCCCCGCGCAGCCATGGCCCGCCGTACGTTGTCGGCGAAGTGCTCGAGGGATCCAGGGCCCACGGCCCTCGACATCGGCGGGCCGCGACGATGATTGCGTCCCATCTAGACCCTGTGGCCGGGACGGCGCCCCACCCGCGGACGCGCGCGTCCCGCGAAACGGCCACACCGGGCGACCGAACCGTCAGTCGCCGCGCGGTTCGCAGGGGTCGAGCAGCCGGCGCACGTCCACCTCGAAGACGGCGGCCACCTTGGCCAGCCAATCCAGGCGGGGGCTCGCCCGGCACCCGAGCACGTTGAAGAGCTGCGAGCGCGACACACCCGCAAGGTCCGCCACCATCTGCATGCTCCAACCGCGCTGTTCGGCCAACACCCGAATGTTGTCCCGCACGCGTCGGCGAAGTCGCAGCACGGTGTCGAAGGTGTCGGGGGGGATCGGCTTTCGAGGCAAGGCGGCGATGGGGCATAGGGTATGACAAAATCGCCCCGAAGGGGCATATTCGCGCCTGCCGTCGTTCGCACCGCCCCGCGGCCCCATCGACGTGTGATATGGCAGCGCCCATGCCGACGTCCCACCTGCGCCGAGCGGTACGCCGAAGCGCGACCGTGGCCCTCGTCGGTATGGTCGGTTGCGCCCGACCGACCCGCCCAACACCCACCGTAGCCCCGGCCGAAGAGGATCGGACCGCGGCGCCGGCACGCTCCCCCACATCCGTCGCCGCACTGTGCGACGAACCGCCGCGGGCGTACGCGGTGATCCGAGACGGACGCACCATCGAGCGCGCGGTGCGGTTCTGCGCGGGGCGGACCGCCCGGGGCTACGCCCTCGTGCACCAGTTGTGGCCGACGGACGCGCAGGTACCCGATCACGAGTTGTGGGTGTTCGTGGGGCGCTCGGGCCGCTTCAAGGGGGCGGAACTGCGCCGCTCCGGGATCGTCGGCACCGAGCGGGCCCCGGTGACCATCGACTTCCGCGCCACGAAGCGAGGGCTCGAGCGCACGCTCCACGGGGATCGGACCATCGTCGCCGAGCCCCTTCCCGACGGGTCTTCACCGTGGGTGCTCACGCGCCATGCCATCGGTCTGCGCGCGTGGATGATCCGGCTCGGCGTCGGGGCGGCCGCCCCCGGGGCGCCCCAGGTCACGTACGCGCCGGAGACCGGCGAGGTTCTCGAAGTCTCGTTCGAGTTCGAGTCCACGGCGACCGGCGTCGTCGCCCGCAGCCCCACCGCAACCCTCCACTTCGTGGGCGACCCGCGGGCGGGTTGGGACGACCTCGTCCTCGATCGCGTGGACGGCCCGCAGGGACGGACGCTCTACCGCGCCGAACCGATCGAGGAAGCTGCATCCGTCCTGCCCCACGTCCCCGAGCCGACGTATACCCTACCTGCGGACCTCGCGGTCGAGCCGGTACGGATCGACGGCGAGGGGGCACCGACGCTCGCCGGAGAGTTCGTGCGCCGCCGCGACCTACGAGCCCGGCGCACCTGCGGCGCGGTGTTCGCCAGCGGCTCCGGCCCACAGGATCGCTACGGATTCGTACCCGGCACCTCCATCGACGTCGGGTCCCACGAGATCACCGACGCCATCGCCCGGGCGGGATGCATCGTCCTGCGCTTTGACGATCGCGGTACGGGGGAGAGCCAGCGGGGGCCGAAGGACGTGGGCTACTTCGACGAAGTGGAGGACGTGCGCCGTGCCGTCGCCACCTTGGCCCGACATCCACGGGTCGATCCCCGGCGCGTCGTCCTGGTCGGACACTCCCTCGGTGGCACCACCGCCATCCTCCTCGGCGACGAACCCGTCGCCCGCGGCCAGCGTCCCGCGGCCCTCGTCCTGATGGCGACGACGGGGCGCAACCTGCGTTCGGTCATCGAGGACCAGGTACGGGCGCTGTACGCCGACGATCCGGAACGCCTCGAGGCCAAGCTCGCCGAGACCCGCCGGATCCACGAGACCATCGTACGCGGCGAGACGCCACCGCCGAACGTGGCCCCCGCCGCCCGCTGGATGCGGGAGGTCTTCTCCGTCGACCCCCTCGCGGAGCTTCGCCGGGTCCGGGCGCCGGTGCTCGTGCTGCAGGGCGGCAAGGACTTCCAGGTCCACCCCGAACGGGACTTCGGCCCCCTGCGGGCCGCCGTCGAGGCCCCCACGCCACCGCCGGGACGCGCCGTGCTCTTCGAGGGACTCGACCACCTGTTCAAACCCGAACCCGGCGTATCCACGGTCGGCCACTACGGGGACCTCTCGCGGCGCGTGGCACCCGAGGTCGTCGAGACCATCGTGGCATTCCTTCGGGAGGAGGCACGGGTGCTTCCCGACTGAGCGCAGCCTTCGGCGTAGCTTGCCAACGACGAGGGCCTTCGTCATGCTCGGCGCCCATGGCCACGGATCTGGACCGGCGGATCCTCCAGCGGATCGCAGACATGGGGGACGACGGCGTTCCCATGGGGACCGTCGTGGACGCGCTCGTCGCCGAAGGCGTCCCCGCACCGTCGGTGGAACGCGGGGTATGGAACCTGCTCGCCGCGGGCCACCTCGTCCTCGCCGGCTTCGTGGCCCGCAAGGTCCGCCGGCCCGACGCCCGGGGTGCGCGCTCGATCCACCATACGTACGAACCCCTCCTGGCACCGGCCCCGACGGACGATGCATGATCGACGGCACGCACCACGGGCCGCGCCCACACCGCGGACGTGCAGCGCCCCACCGTTCTTGGCGCTCGCTCCCATGGACGGCGTCACCTGTCACGTCTATCGCGACGTCCTGACCCGGGGGGGCCCGGAGGTCTGCGGGATCTCGACGTGCGTGTCGGAGTTCGTCCGGGTGACCGACCACCAGGTCCCGGACCACGTGCTGCTGCGCATGGTCCCCGAGCTCGCCCAAGGCGGGGCCACGCCGTCCGGGGTGCCCGTCTACGTGCAGATCCTCGGCGGGGCGGAGGCCCCCATGGCCGCCACGGCGCGCGCCGCCGTGCGGCTCGGCGCCCGCGGGATCGACCTGAACTTCGGTTGCCCGGCGCGCACCGTGAACCGCCACGACGGCGGGGCCGCCCTGTTGCGCACCCCGGAGCGAATCCGCCGGATCACCGCCGCCGTGCGCGACGCGGTGCCCGACGACGTGCCCGTGTCCGTCAAGGTCCGCCTCGGCTGGGACCGCACGAACACCATCGGTGCCATCGCGTCCGCGGCCGAGGAAGGTGGTGCCACCTTCCTGGTCGTCCACTGTCGCACGCGCTGCCAGGGTTACGCTCCGCCCGTGGACTGGCATGCCCTCGCCCCCGTCGTGACCGACCTACGGATCCCGGTCGTCGCCAACGGGGACCTCTTCACGCCGCAGGACGTGGCCGCCTGCGAGGCGGCCTGCGGCGCCACTGCCTTCATGTTCGGCCGGGGCGTCATGGGCCGGCCGAGCCTGTTTCGCCAGGTTCGCGGCATCGCGCCCCGCGCCCCCGATCCACTTCCCGACCTCGCCCGCCTCGTCTGCGCGTACGCCCGGTCGCTGGCCCACCACGGTGCTCCGCCGCGGGCGCGACTTTGCCGGATCAAACAGTGGTGGCGTATGGCGGCGGCGACGCGCGCCGACGCCGTGCCGGTGTTCGACCGCGTAAAGCGCATGGGCGATCTCGGCGACGCGCTCGCGTTCCTCGAGACGATCAGCGACGGCCGCCCGGAAAGGCCCGTGCGCACCGATCCACCGCCAGGTCCAACTCCGCGCCCTCCTCGTCGAGCAACAGCGTCGCGCAGCGGGCCGCCTGCGGCGTGAGTTCCTCGCGGCAGGCGGCTTCGTCGGCGGCGCGGGTGCGGTCGAGCTCCGCGAGGATCCGCGCCCGCACCCGCGGGTCGGTATCGACGGCGGCGTAGCGGCGACGGGCCGCGTCCAACATGGCACGGCAGGCCGCCTCGGGATCCCCCACGGCGGGCACCCGGGGGCCGAGTCGCGCCGCCAGCGTACGCGACTCGGCGTCGTAGTCGGGACCCTTGCCGACCGAACCGGGGTCGCGATTGGCCACCCGGACCCGCGTCAGCGGCGCCACCGCGCCACGGGACGACTGCGTGCGCCCCTCGCCCCCACGCGGAGCGTGACCGGCCGTCGGCGGCGGCGCGGGAGGCGTCTGCGCACAGCCGGCGGCGGCTGCGAACGCGACGACGCGGAGCAGCCGACGAAGGTGGGATGGCGCGGCCACGACCATCGCGTAGCATAGGCCGGTGCCCGCGAGAAGCCGCCTGCACCTCCCGCTTGCCGTGACGACCTTCGCGCTCACGGCGGCACGGGCCCACGCCGCCCCCACCGAGCCGGGCGACCTGGCCCATCCGCTCGACGCCGCCACGAGCTGTCAGGGCTGTCACGCCTTCGGCAACCCCGCTCCCCACGCCATGGATCCCCCCTATGCGCCCTTCGCGTGGCAGGGTTCCCTGATGGCCAACGCCGCCCGGGATCCGGTGTTCTGGGCGGGCGTCGCCATCGCGAGCCAGGACGACCCGACCCACACCGACACGTGCATCCGGTGCCACTCTCCCCGGGCCTTCCTCGAGGGAAGGGGCGACGCCATCTCCCCGGAGGATCTGACCTACGCGGACTTCGACGGGGTCACCTGCGACGTATGCCATCGACAGATGGACGACGGGCAGACGCCCCCGGGCAATGCGGCCTACGTCCTCGACGACACGGAGGTGGACGGCGCCGTCCCCAAGCGCGGCCCGTGGTCCTACGCAGGCCCCCCCATGCCCGAACACCCGACCCTTCAAGACGCCTTCGTCGGCTCGTCGCGCATGTGCGGCACCTGCCACGACGTCACCACGCTTCGCGAGCGCGTCGACGACGACGGCGTCCCGATGGGCATGGCGTTCAACGAGCAACGCACCTACTCGGAGTGGGCGAACAGCGCCTACGCCCAACCCGGACCCGACTTCCGCTCGTGCCAGGACTGCCACATGCCCGCCGTCGCCGACGTGTCGGGATGCGCCGACTTCGCCGCCATGCAGCTCCATGCCACCGGGGGCCGCCGGCACGACCTCGTGGGCGCCAACCGATTCGTCCTCGAGTTGTTGCGGGATCTCTACGGGGACGCGGGGACCGGCGACGTCCAGAGCATCTGGTTCGATCGTACCCTCGAGCGACTCGACGAACTCGCCCCCACGTCGGCCACCATCGACATCGACGCCCCGGCGAGTATCGACGCCGCCGCCGGCTTCTCCATGACGGTCACGGTGACCAACGAGACCGCCCACAAGCTGCCCACCGGCTACTCGGAGGGCCGGATCGCCTGGCTCGAGGTCGTGGCCCGCTACGGGGAAGAGATCGTGTGGTCTTCCGGGGACCATGCCCCGGGCGAAGGCCCCCTCGGTGATCCCCAGCTTCGCACCTACCGGGCCGTGGCGGAGAACTTCGCCACGAAGCAGTCGTTCCATCTCCTCGAGAACGACCACTGGGTCGAAGACACCCGGATCCCCCCCAAGGGGCTCGTCCCGGACCCCGAGACGGACCCGGTCACGGACCGCTATCCCCTCCTGCCCGAGGGCAGCTACGCCCACTACGACGTCGTTCCCTACGACTTCGAGGGCGCCGAGGTGGTGGATGCCACGCCGAGCGACCCCGACGACGATCTGCTCGAGATCGAGGTGCGCCTGCTCTACCTCGTCAACACCAACGCCTACGTGGACTTTCTGGCCGCCGAGAACGTGACCAACGACGCGGGCGAACGGGTCAAGACCCTTTTCGACGACCGCGGCGGCGCCCCCCCGGTGGTCCTCGGCCGCGCGAGCCTGCAGATCCCCCTCACCGGGCTCGTGCCACCCGCGGGAGGTTCGTCGACGGGGGGCGCGTCCGACGGCGGGACGACGGGCGCGTCCGGGGACACGACGGCGTCGTCCGGCACGGGAACGGGGACCGGCGGGACGGACGGAATGGCCATGGAGACCGGGCGCGGTTGCGGTTGCGACGCCCGGGCACCTGCGCCGTCCGCACCCATGCTGGCCTCGGTCGCGGTTCTGCTGGCAGGACGCCGCAGGCGCCGTCGGCGTTGACGATGGCGGGACGGCCCGTCCCATCAACGGACGGGGCGGGCGCTCAGGATCCGGCGCGGTCCGAGCGATGGCCGGATCGCCCATGACCGCCATCATCGGCCTCGTCGTGGTGTTCGGTGCCGTCATCGGCGGCTACCTCATGCACCACGGAAATCTCGCGGTGCTCGTGCAGCCCCACGAGTTCGTGATCATCCTCGGCTCGGCCCTGGGCACCCTCGTGGTGTCGACGCCGATGACCACGATCAAGAAGATGGGGGCGCAGCTCAAGGGCGTCCTCGGCGGGCGGCCCGGCAAGAAGGAATACCTCGAGGTCCTGACGATGATGTTCGAGATGTTCCAGATCGCCCAGAAGCAGGGGCTGCTCGGCTGGGAGGAACACATCAACGACCCCGAGAAGAGTTCCGTCTTCCAGAAGTACGGAAGCTTCCTCAAGAACCACCACGCCGTGGAGTTCATGGCGGACACGATGAAGGTCATCGTCTCCGGGACGAGCGATCCCCACGATCTCGAGGAACTGATGGACATGGACCTCGAGACGCTCCACGCCGAGGAGGGCAAGGCTCCGACGGCGCTGACCAGCGTCGCCGACGCCATGCCGGGGCTCGGGATCGTCGCCGCGGTGCTCGGGATCGTCATCACCATGGGCGCCATCGACGGCCCACCGTCGGTCGTCGGCATGAACGTCGCGTCGGCACTCGTCGGCACGTTCCTCGGGATCCTCGCCTCCTACGGCGTGCTCGGTCCCCTGGCCACGGCCATGACCCACTACAACGACGAACATCACAAGTACGTCGAATGCATCAAGAACGGCCTGCTCGCCCACGTCAAGGGCACGAGCCCCGCCATCGCGGTGGAGTTCGCGCGCAGGTCCATCTACGCCGCGGTGCGCCCGACCTTCGAGGAGGTCGAGGAGGCCTGCCGCGCCGCGAAGGGATAGACCGTGTCGGGCGGAGCGGAACAAGGGGGCGGCCACGGCGAGGGCAAGGCCCCGATCATCATCAAGAAGAAGAAGGGGGGCCACGGTCACGGACACCATGGCGGCGCCTGGAAGGTCGCCTTCGCGGACTTCGCCACCGCCATGATGGCCCTGTTCCTCGTGCTCTGGCTCGTCGGACAGAGTCCGAAGACGAAGTCGGCCGTGGGCGCCTACTTTCGCGATCCCCTCGGATTCAACTCCGGCGGCAACATGGATCTCAACCAAGGCCCCAACCCCGGCGGCGCCGGCCTCTTCGACGGCGGCAACACGGCCGTCGCCATCGACACCCACCTTTCGGCCCGGGGCAACGAGGCCGGCACCGGCGACCGGCGGCGGGATCTGCCGGACCTTTCCACGGCACGGGACAAGCTCGCCCAGGCGCTCATGGCCCTGCGCAGCCACAGTTGGGCCCGCCACGTCGAGATGTCCGCGGTCGAGGAGGGCCTGCGCATCGAGATCCAGGACACCACGGACGAGCAGCTCTTCGCCCCGGGCGGGACCACGATCAACGAGGCGGCCCGGCCGGTCCTGGCCGTGATCGCGGAGGAACTGGCACGGCTCCCCAACCGCATCGTCGTCGAGGGACACACCGACGCCACGCCGGCCAAGGGCAAGATGTCCAACTGGGAACTTTCGGTGCTCCGCGCCGCCGCGGCTCGCCGCTTCCTCGTCGAGCACGGCATGCGCGACGAGCAATTCGTGGAGGTCCGCGGCTACGCCGACCGCCGGCCGAAGCTGTGGCACGATCCGACGCATCCGCGCAACCGCCGGATCTCCCTCCTCGTGCTCGTCGGATCGAAGGATCCGCGCGAGCCCGACGGGCCGCCACCGCCGGACCACCCGCTCCTGCGCAAGCTCGACCGCCTCGACGTGGCCGCCCAGGGCCCGGAGCCCGTCCGCGAGATCGACCCGGCCGGACATCCGCAGTGAGCGGGCTACGCCCGTGCGGCGCGCCCTGCTAGCGTAGGTCCGTGCGCATCCTCGCCGCGGCCTTCCTGTCCGTCGCCGCCTGCACGGCTTCCGTGCCGGCCGGCGAGGGCGACACGGAGACGGCCACGGGAACCGGAACGGGCGCTCCCCTGCCCCCAGCCCCGGCGTTCCTGCAGCCGGCCGACGGCGTGCTCGCCCTCGACACGAATCGCCACGCCGACGTCTTCCTTTCGATCCGCGACGTCCTGCTCGGCCGCACGCAACTCGAGATCGACGGCGTCTCCCGTGGAACCCTCCTCGGTGGGTCGATCATCGGTCATCTCGAAGCCGAGATGCTGACCCTCTTCGTACATGGTGGCATGGTGCCGGGGCTGCACACCATGGCCCTTTGGACGCCGGCCGAAGAGCCCCTGCGCTCCCGGACCATCGAGATCCGCCTTCGTGCGCCGGAGGCCCCGCCGGCCTGGGCCGTCGCGCCGTCGACCATCGCCGACGTCTCGGCCCAGGAGGTCCGAACCTACGGCCACGGCTCGGGAACCCTGCTCGCCTACCGTACCTTCGACGAGAAGACACACCTGGGGCAGCCCCTCGCCCCAGAAAGCCCTCAAGCCGACGATGCTCCGCTGCCGCCGGAGATCCCCTCTCCCCAAGACCTCGGCCGGATCGCCGTCGTCGTCGGACCTTCGCCCGAGCGGCGCACGGTCTTCACCATCGAGGGCCCCGCCGGCCCGAGTCGACGTCTCGTGGCCCGATGCCTCACCTGGCAGGACTCGGCCTGGACCGTGACCGACACCTTCGACGTCCTTACGGCCGATGCCGGCACCTCCGGGATCGAGTGGGCCGAACTGGTGGAGGTCACCGCCACGGGCGAAAGTGTCGTGGTCGAACGCATCGCGTCGGTCGACGTCGAACATCCCGTCCCCGGGGACCACACCCTTCTGTGGGTCTTCGATCCTTGCACGAGCGAAGGTGGTTGGGAGGCGTTGCCCGTGGCACCGGGCATCGACGCCACCGGCGTCACACCGGTCCTCGACCTCGCCGCCCTTCGGTTCGACGCCCCGCCTTCGGTCTTCGCGACCGAGACCGACGTCCCCGTGATCTTCGAACTCGACGCCTCGACCCACGCCGTACGCGTGCGCCATCGGGGCACGGGAGCGGCGCGGGGAGGTGCGCTCGGCGTCGCCGCCGCGTTGGGCACGTTCGGGGGCGTCACCCTGGCGTCGGCCGAAGCCACGGGGATCGTGCTCGAGACGGCCCTCGAAGGCGCCGGCTCCGCCGAGTTCGTCGACGCCGACCCGGTGGCCGCCGCCCCCCAGGGCCCGCCCAGGTTCTTCGTGCTCGACGGTTGGATCGCTGCCGCCGTCCCCCTCGGGACGGCCGTCCCGCTCCGTCTGCTCGCCTCCTCGGGGGCCGGTTGGGTGACGCCCGAAATCCAGGATCCGTTGCCGGCGTGCCGTGACGTCGTCGTCCCGTGGACCTACGACGGCAACCTCGGCGGCTCGGCGTACATCGGCTGCCTCGACGACGACGCGTTGCGCTGGTTCGAGGTGAGCGCGGCGTCCGAGTAGGCCCTTTGGCACCGGCGTGGCCCATCGACGGGCTCCGCGGCCCGAGGGCGGGCAACGTGGCCGTACACCACGGTCCCGAAGCCGCGCTGCTACACTGCCGGCCGATGCGTGCGCGCACCCTGCTCCGGTACGGACTTGCGGCGGCCGTCCTCCTTGCCGGCACCCTCGGCTTCGCGGCGTATCGCGTGCTGCGCGTCGAGGACGTCCCCGACGAGCTTCCCGACGTGCCGGCGCCCGACGCCTCGCCTCCCCCCGTCCTCGCCGGGATGGGCGACCTGCCGCCCCTCGACCTCGGCCACCCCACGGCCCGACGCACGTTCGTCGTGGTGGAGAACCAAGCCAGCATGCGCAGCCGGGAGGGCAAGCGCCTGCACCGCGCCCTCGAACGATGGGTGCTGCCGGAGGACGTGGCGGGCTACATCGTCGGCGACGCCGCCGGGTTCGGCTTCCTGCGGGACAAGATCGCATCCATGATGGGCGCATGGCAGAAGGAGATGCGTTTTCCCGTCTACCTCGACTTCGAGGGGGCGGTCGTCGAGCGGTTCGGCCTGCCCAAGGGACACAGCGCCATCGTCGTGCTCGACGAACGGGGCGAGGTGCTCTTTCGCCATGCCGGTGCCGCAGACGATGAAGTCGTCGAGAAGGTTCGTGGGCTCCTCGGCGCCTCGGAACCTCCCCCCGGCCCGCCCGCGCCTTCGTTCCAACTCGGCGAGCTGTCGGCGGATGCGTGCAAGGGGCGGCATTGCATCGTCGCGTTCGTCGGCGTGCCCCTCGCCCGCAACCAGATCCCCTTCGTCGAAGGCGGTGCCGACCTCGAGGCCATGGGCAAGGACGCCATGACGTACATGCAGCGTCCCGAGATCCGTCTCGCCACCACCTTGGTGCGCCTTCCCCTTCCGGAAGGGACCGGTGCCGCCATCGTGGGCACCCTCGACGGACTCGACGAGGAACTCGAAGGATGGCACGTCGTGCCCTCCGCGCCGGAGGTCGCCGCGGCGTTCGGCGTAGAGCCGGGAACGACGGCGCTCTTCGTCATCGATCCCGAGGGCCGAATCGCCATCGCCGAGAAGGGGGCCTTTCCGGCCTACCGCATGGGACGACTCGAGGACGTGCTCGGCGTCGAGTTGCCCCGGGGCCCGGCCAAGGACGAATGAGCACCCCGTCCCGAGGCCGCCTGCGCCGCCTGGCCGCGGACGTACTGGCCGCCGTCTGGGCCGGCATGCACAGCAACCGCGCCCTCGGCGAACACCTGGAACTTCACGGCGAACTTTCCCCCGCCGACCGGGGCTTCGTCACCCACGTGGTCTACGGCGTGCTTCGGCATCGCCTGCGCCTCGATGCCCACATCGACGCTGCGGCCCGCAAACCGGGCGGCCTCGGTCCGCGGCTGCGGGACCTTCTGCGGATCGGCACCTTCGAACTCCTCGAACTCGGGCACCCGCCCCACGCGGCCATCAGCGAGGCGAAGGCGGCCACACGCGCCGTGGTCGGCGGCGGCCCGATGGCGGCCGCGGTCGGCGGCATCCTCGCGACGGTCGCGAAGCAGGCGGCTCACCGGGACGCCGAGCTCGACGAGCTTCCGCTCCTCGACCGACTCGAACGAAGGTACTCGATCCCACGTTGGTGGGCGGGACGATGGGTTCGCACGCTGTCGCCGGATCGGGCCATCGCCCGGGCCCAGGCCATCGCCCGCCCGCCTCCGGTCGAGGTGTGCGTCGCCCCCCACGCCGATCTGGAGACGATTGCGACGACGCTCGCCGAGCGGCGGACGCATGCGCGCGTGGTCCGCATCGAGGGCGTTCCCCGGGGCCTCGCCCTTTCGGCCGCCGGCGACGTCTTCTACGCCCCCGAAGCGACCGCCGGCGATCTGTGGGTCCAGTCGGGGCCCTCCCAGCGCGTAGGCCACGTCCTCGACCCGCAGCCCGGCGAATCCGTGCTCGATCTGTGCGCCGGTCGCGGAACGAAGACCCAGCAGATCGCGGCCCTCCTCGGTGGGCGCGGCCGCATCGTCGCGGCCGACGTCGATCCGCGGCGACTCGACGATCTGCGCGACCGGCTCGCGGCCGGCAGGATCCGCCGACCGGACGGCGGACTCGAGGTCATCGTGCACGACGCGACGGAGCCCGTGCCGGAGCCGTGGCGGGAGGCCTTCGACGCGGTGCTCGTGGATGCACCATGCACCGGGCTCGGTGAGGCGGCCCGCCACCCCGAAGTACGATATCGGCGACGCTTCGAGGATCTCGCGGCCTGCCAGGCACGTCAGCGGTCCATCTTGACCGAAGCGGCGGCGACCGTACGGCCCGGCGGGCGCCTGGTCTACGCCGTCTGCAGCACCGAAGCCGAGGAGGGCCCCGATGTGTTGGCCGCCTTCATCCGCGACCGGGGAGACTTCGAAGTCACCCACACCGAAACGCTCCAGCCCGAGGACGGCTGGTCGGCGGGCTTCTTCGTAGCGCGGCTCGAACGACGGATCGACGCCGCGTGACGGTGCGATCCCCTCGCCGGCGGAACCGGCTCCCGGGGGCGGGTCGACTCGCCGCGGCATCGTCTATCCTGCCCGCCCGTGCCCTTGGCCCTCGCCCAACTTGCCGCCGGACTGCTGCTGCTGGCGGTCGCGGCGGAACGATTCGTCGAAGCCACGGCGCGGCTCGCCCGCATGTTGGGCATCTCGGCGATCGTGGTGGGGGCCGTGATCATCGGCGTCGGCACGAGCCTGCCGGAGATGACGGTGACCCTGCTCGCCGCCGTCGAGGGCGAGGCGGCGATGGGGCTCGGCAACGCCGTGGGCTCGAACGTCGCCAACGTCACGCTGGTCCTCGGGGCCGCCGCGGTGCTCTCGCCCCTGGCGACCGACCGGCGAGCCATCCGCCGCGAAGGCCTCCTCGCCCTCCTCGCCTGCGCCCTGGCCACCGCCGCGTGTGCCGACCGGGGCGTGACCCGGATCGAAGCGGCGGGCCTCGGACTCTTCGGCGCGGCGTCCGTGGCCGCCATGGCGTGGTTTGCGCGGACGATGCCCGACCTTCCGCCGGGCGAGGTGACGGTGGCGCAGACGAGCACCGATCGAGCGTCCGAGGCCGTGCGCTCCCGTCGCGCGCTCCTGGTCCGCGACGCCGTCGTCTCCGTCCTCGGGCTCGGTGCCGTGCTCTTCGGCGCGCACCTCTTGGTGGCCGGCGCCGGGACCCTCGCGCGGCACCTCGGTGCCAGCGAATCCGTCGTCGGCCTGACCGTCGTGGCCGTGGGCACGAGCCTGCCCGAGTTGGCGACGTCGGTGACGGCCGCCCGACGTGGCCACGGCGACCTGGTCCTCGGCAACGTGCTCGGCTCGAATCTGTTCAACGCCACGTTCGTGGCCGCCGCCGCCACCGCGAACGGAACGGCGCCGGTGGACCCGATCCTCTGGCGCAGTACCCTCGCCATGCTCGCGGCGGCGATCGCAGCCGGAGCGTTCGCCTGGACGGCACGGCGGATCTCGCGATTCGAGGGGATCGCCCTCCTCGTCGCCTTCGCGGCCCACGTCTACCTGACCGCGACGTGAACACGCCGTACCTACCCGGCCGGCAGACATGGCTCGTGGGCGAGGTAGACCAGGTGCCACGTGGGCGAGACCGGCGCGTCGGGGGAAGGCGGAAGATGGGCTTCGCCGGTGCTCGGATTGCGCACGCCGAACACCGTCACCCCGTAGTCGTGGAGGAGGCGGCGCGCGAGTTCCTCGTAGGGCATCGCGGCACCGTAGGGCGACTTGCCGAGGTAGACGTTCAGTCCACCGAGGGTCGCGACCTGCCCCATGATCTCCCCGGTGCCGGGCATCACGACGGCGTGGGCGACGAGTCCGAAGGCCAGTCGCGTCGTCTCGATGATCTCGTCGGCCCCCGCCGCCCGCGCATGGTCGGTGTTCTCCGGGTCGAGGATCTCGGCTACGACGTAGAGCGGCTTGCGACGCTGCGCCGCCCGGGGCGTGTGCCCGAGGTAGCGCCGGATCGTGAAGACCGTCAGGATCGTGGTCCCGTCGGCCTCCTGGGGGCTGCGCCGCCGATCGCCGACGACGATGGCCACGCTCGCCTCCTCCACCCGCGCAAGTCCCAGGTCCGCTTCCCGGGTGGGATCGCCTTCGATCCACGTCACCCAGTCGGGCGCATCGCGGGCCCGAGGTTGCGGCGCGAGCACGACGACCTCGCGCTCGTCGCCCGGCGTGCCCGTGCCCCGTGCATCGAGCTCCGAGCGTAACTCGGCGAGCAAGAGCGGTGCGCCATCGAAGTACCCGCACAGAAGGATGTGGCCGACCTCGGAGGACATGCGAAAGTGCTCCCTGCGAATGGTGAGGATGGCGCCGAGGAGGGTCGAGCCCACGACCCCGGCGAACATGGCGAGGGTGAACATCCCGGCGACCATCACCGCGCCCCCGACGCCGCGACCGAGCCCGGTGGCGGGCACCACGTCCCCGTAGCCGACGGTCGTCAACGTGACCAGGGCCCACCACAAGCCGTCGGCGACCGATCCGATGGCCGGGTTGATCCGCGATTCGACGAAGTAGATCGAGATGCCACCGACGAGCACGACGACGGCGAGCCCCCCGAACAGGATCTCGAACACGAGGGCGCTCTCCGCGAAGCTACGGGCGAGCGCGTCGATGGGGCGCGAGCGCCGGAACACGGCCATGCCCCGCAACAGTTGGAAGAGCCGCAGCGCCCGAAGGGCGCGCAGGGCCGGCAGGAGCGCGATGACCGTCAGCAGGTCCACCAGCGGTCCGGGCCGCAGCAGGTAGCGGACCCGCCCCCGGACATGCTCGGCCATGGCCCACGCGCGACTCTTGGCGTAGAGATCGAGACGCGGGGGCCGATGGGTGGCGACGCGCAGGGCCAGTTCGACGGCAAAGAGCACGAGGACGACGCGGTCGAACGCCGCGATCCCGCGTCGCACCCCCTCGAGGTCCGGGCGATCCGCGATGGCGACCTCGAGCGCCAAGCTCGACAGGCTCGCGACGACAAGGACCGACACCCTCCACTGCACGATCCGGTACGCACGCGAACCGGTCCCGTGGAAGGCATCGACGAGGAAGGCCCACGGCATGGGCCTTCAGACTACCAGCGCCGGCACCGGACCTGCCGTCGACGCGGACTTGCGGTAGAACCGTTGCCCGTGCCGCCGCCCACCATCTGTCCATCGATCCTCTCGGCCGACTTCTCCCGACTCGGCGACGCCGTCGGCGAGGTCACCCGCGCCGGGGCCGATTGGATCCACGTCGACGTCATGGACGGCCGGTTCGTCCCGAACCTGACCTTGGGCCCCCCGGTCGTGGCGGCGCTTCGTCCCCATACGCACCTCCCCCTCGACTGCCACCTGATGATCGTCGAGCCCGAGCGCTACCTCTCGGCCTTCGCGCAGGCAGGGGCCGACGTCATCACGGTTCATGCCGAGGCCTGCCCCCACCTGCACCGCACGCTCCAGACGATCCGCGAACTGCCCCACCATGGTGGCGGGCGGATCCTCGCGGGCGTTGCGATCAACCCGGCCACGCCGCCCGATGCCGTGGCCTACGTCCTCGACGTGGCGGATCTCGTCCTCGTGATGACGGTCAACCCCGGGTTCGGCGGCCAGTCCTTCATCGACGGCGTGCTCCCCAAGATCCGCAAGCTGCGCGAGACGATCGACGCCCGCGGCCTCGACGTGCGGATCCAGGTGGACGGGGGCATCGGCCCGGCGACGGCCCGCACGGCCGCCGACGCGGGCGCCTGCACCTTCGTGGCCGGCAGCGCGATCTTCGGCGCCGCGGACGGAGATCTCGGCGGCGCCATCGCTTCGATCCGAGCCGCGGCGGCGGGAGGATCTTCACCGTGACCGCCGTCCGTCCCGTCGAACGCGCGAGGTGGCCTTCCTTCTGGAAGGTCGAGGGCCTCGGCAACGACTTCGTCCTGGTCGACCTGCGGAGCCGACCCGATGCCGCGAACGTGGCCACGCGCCTCGCCGCGGCCACCCCGGAGTTGTGCGACCGCCATCGCGGCGTCGGGGCCGACGGCGTACTGCTCGTCCTCGACGCCCCGGACGGCGTGCGCATGCGCGTCGTCAACCACGACGGCTCGGTGCCCGAGATGTGCGGCAACGGCCTGCGCTGCGTCGCCCTGTACGTCGCCCTGGCCGACTGCCTACGCCTGCCCGCCGACGTCTACGTGGCAACCGACGCCGGCCCACGCCCGTGTACCGTCCTCACCGCGGACGGAATGCGCGGCACGGTCCGCGCAGACATGGGGACGGCACGAACCGAAGGCAGCGTGACGCCGCAGGCCGCCGAAGGCCGCACGGCCATCGCCGTGGACGTGGGCAATCCCCATGCCGTCTTCGTCTGCGATCCGGGGACCGACCTTGCAGAACTCGCACGTCGCCTCGGCCCCGCCATCGAGCGCGATCCGGCCTTCCCGTCGGGTACGAACGTGGAATTCGCCACCCTCGACGCGCAAGGCGAGGACGGCGCCGTCGTCACGTGCGTCGTGTGGGAACGCGGCTGCGGACTTACGCAGGCCTGTGGCACGGGTGCTTGCGCCACGGCGGCCGCGCTCGCGGCCCGCACCGCGATCACCCGATTCGAAGTACGCCTTCCCGGCGGTCCCCTCGCGGTGTCGGTCGGCCCCGCGCACCGGGTTGCGGCCGAGGGACCTGCGCGCCTGGTCTTCCACGGACGGCACCCGACTGCGGATCCGAACACCGCCCCGTGACCGCGACGGGCCGAAACGGCCGTGGTGCGGGGGGCTCGCCCCCCATGGTCCATCTCGGGCACCGCCCCTCGGCCCCGGCCGCACGCACGCCGTCCGTACCCTCGATGGCGGGCGGGCCATCGCCGGCTCCACGTCAGAAGTCGATGTTGCGCCGCACCCGTGGGTCCACCTCGAGGTCCCACAGTGGAAGGTCGCCGGTCGCGAGGAACGTGTAGATCGCCTCGGTCTCCATCACGCGACGCACGTACCTGCGCGTCTCCCGGAACGGGATCTCCTCGACGAAGAGATCGAGGGGCAACGGACGGGAGGCCTTCGCCACCACCCATCGCCCCACGTTCACGGGCCCACCGTTGTACGAACCGTAGGCCAGGGGCATCTGGCCGCGGAACTTCACGGCGAGTTCGGCCAGATAGTAGGCGGCCAGGCGCACGTTGGTCTCGATGTCGTAGAGCCGATCCGGATCGAACGTACCTCCGACGGGGATCTCTCCGAGCCGTTCGGCGAGGCGCCGGGCGGTGTACGGCATGATCTGTACGGCCCCACGCGCGCCCACCGGAGAGACGACGAATCGACGAAAACGCGACTCGGTGTACATGAGCGCCCAAAGGTGGCTCGGGGAGAACCCCCACCGTGCGGCGGCGGCTTCCACGGTTCGGCGATAGGCCGGCACGTACCACCGCATCCCGTAGGGATCGGCGCCCACGGCCCCCGTGCGCAGGGCGTCGTACGGCTCGTCGAGCCCGTAGGCCACGACGAAGAGCCCACGCTCGAGGTCCTCGAGCGCCGCGCGGTCGCGCACCACGGCGCGAAGCTCCCGCGAATGGGCAAGCCGCGGGGTGCGAAACTCCCGGTGCCACGAAAGGCCCCGTTCGAGGGCCTCCGACCGGGCCCGGTACATGCGACCGCCGCGGAGGCGAAGTTTCAGGTTGCGGACCGTTCGAGCAGCCCGGCGGACCTCACGCCGCGCCGCCTCGAACCGCCCCGCGCCGAGGAAGGCACGCGCCCGTCGCAGCGCCGGCAGGGCGTCGCCGTAGCGCGCGCCGAGCCCATCGAGGACCGTCAAGACCTCGCCGAGCTCGGGCGGCCGTTCGAGGGCCGCGGGGCGTCGCGCCGCCGGTGGCGGATCGACCGGCTCGCCGAGCCTTCGCAGGTGCACGCGGGCCCACATGCCGTAGTAATCGAACGGTCGTTCCTCGGCCAGCTCCCGCAACTCGGCGACGGCCGCCGCGCGTTCATCCGAAGATGAACTATATAACCTGCTCCGCGCCAGGAGGTAGCGCGCCCGGGGATCGTACCGCCGCGACCGGGCGAAGACCTCGAAGGCCTCGGCCGCCTCGTCGGCCCGCCCGAGTCGCAACAGGGCCATGCCCCGGTAGAACGACGATTCGACCCGATGCCCCCGTGACACCTCACGGTACGCGTCGAGATGCGCTAGGGTCCGTTCGTAGAATCCGGCGCGGAACGCAAGCCCCACCGCCTCCCACAGATACGCGGCGCGGCTTCGTCCCTTGCGCGCCTTGGCCCTGTCGAGCACGGCCGCGAGGGCCTCGTCGTACTGGTGGGCCCGCTCGTAGCAACGCACCAAGTCGCCGTGAACGGACGCCGTGTAGCGGCGAAGCTCCCGAAGGTCCGCCGCGCACTGGGCGTAGTCCCGCTGGCGGTAGGCCGTGTAGGCACGCTCCCGCAGGACCGAACGCCGAAAGGCCGGAGGAAGGTTTGGCTCCGCCAAGAGCCCGTCGAGGGCCGCACGGGAGGCTTCGTACCACCGCAACCTCCGGGCACGGGTGGCGTATGCGAGGGACTCGGCCCGGGACAGGCGTGGCACGCGTAGGCCGTGCTCGGCCGCGAGGCGCTCGGCAAGACGCAGGGCATCGTCCGACGCGGGATGCCCCGCCCATTCGAGGTGGACCGCTCGCAGCGCCTCGATCCCAGCCTTGGGCCCGCGCACGACCGCGACGGCCTCGGCCCGGACGAGGGCGACCTCGGGTGCCCGCGGTGCATTCGGGTATCGGTCGAGGAAACGCGCGGCGTCCCGGTCGAGCCGTCGCGCCGCGGCACGTCGCCCATCGGGCGCCACCGACCGATAGGCCCGGACTCGCAGGTCGACGCGGAGCAGTTCGAGCAGGGGACGCTCCGGCACCTTGCGGTGGCGGAGGGCGCGGGCCACGTACTCGAGTCCGGCCGCAACGATGGCGCGGCGGCGCTCGGGATCGCTGACCCGGTCGGCCCACTCGAGCGCGAGCTGCGCTCGCTCGCCGGCGACGAACCAGGACGGCAGGTGGTCGCCCCGGGGGTCCGCGGCCTCGAGCCGCTCGAAGGCCGCATCGGCCGAGGAGAAGCGTCCGAGCCGCCACAGGGCCTTGGCCCGCAGGGCTTCCCGCTCCACCCGCGCGGCCCCCCGTTCTGGCGCCGGAAGCGCCGAAAGATGGGCCAGCGCGCCCAGCGCGTCCCCATCGGCCAGGGCGGAAAGGGCCGCCACGTGACCGGCTGTCGGCGCGACCGGCGGATCTTGCCGTGCCGATGAAGCGGCCGGGGAAGGATGGGCGCGATGGGCGATTTCGCCCTCCACGCCCGTAGCGGCGGTGTCGGGCACGCGCCATTGGGCCTGCATGACGTCCGCCGCGACGGCCTGCGCGGGCCAGAGCCCCAGCGGGACGACGAGCAACGCCGCCGCGGCCGTCGTGGCCCATCGTAGGCCGCCTCGCCGACGCGCGGCCGACGAAGCCCGTGCGGCAACCGACGTCACGCCGGCAAGCCTAGCATGGCGCCGAGTGCGTCCCGATTTTTGCGCACCATCGTGAAGACGCCCGGGGTCAAACCGGCGCGACGGCGCTGGTATGGTCCGCCCCGTGAACTTCCAACGACCGCCGTACACGTTCGTCGCCACCGTTCTCGGCGCCGGCACCATGGGCTCGCAGATCGCCGCCCACTTCGCCAACGTCGGGATGAAGGTGTTCCTCCTCGACATCGTGCCGAAGGACACCCCCGCGGATGCACCGCCGAGTGAACGTAGCCGGATCGCCGCCGGGGCGATCAAGGCCATGCTCAAGAACAAGCGCAACCCCTTCATGGATCCGGACTTCGCGGCCCGGGTCACGCCGGGGAACTTCGACGACGACCTCGAGCGTTGCGTCGCGGCCAGCGACATCGTCCTCGAGGCCGTCATCGAACGTCTCGACGTCAAGCGAACGCTGTTCTCCCGGGTTGCCAAGGCCGCAAGGGGCGATGCCCTGCTGGCCACGAACACCAGCGGGCTACCCATCACGTCCATCGCCGAGGGACTGCCGGAGGAGGCCCGCGGGCGCCTGGTCGGGATGCACTTCTTCAATCCCCCAAGGTACCTGCACCTGCTCGAGGTCGTGCCGTCGAAGTACACCCGGCCGGAGATCGTGGACGCGGCCCGCCACATCGGCGACAAGATGCTCGGCAAGGGCGTCGTGGTCTGCCGCGACACCCCCAACTTCATCGGCAACCGCATCGGCATCGCCGAGATGATCCTGACCAACAAGGTCACCCTCGAGGAGGGCTACACCGTCGAGGAGGTCGACTTCCTGAACGGCCCCCTGGTGGGCCGCCCCAAGACGGGTTCGTTCCGGCTCGGCGATCTGGTGGGCATCGACGTGGCGGCCCTGGTCATCCAGAACCTCGCCAAGGCCACCTCCGGCGATCCGAACGATCCCAACTACGACGAGCTGCACGACCTCATGGTCGTGCCGGACGTCATCGCCAAGATGATCGAGCGAGGCTGGATCGGCGACAAGGCCGGCCAAGGCTTCTACAAGAAGACCCGCGACGAAAGCGGCGCCCGCAAGATCCTGGCCCTCGACCTCGAGAAGATCGAGTACCGCGACAAGCGCAAACCCGACTTCCCCGAGCTTGCACGGATCGCCAAGCACCCGAGCCTGGACAAGCGCATCCACGAGGCGTTTCGCGCCGAAGGACGCGGCGGCGACTTCCTGCGCAAGGTCTACCTGCCGCTGTTCGCGTATGCGGCTCGGCGCGTGGGCGAGATCTGCGACACGCCGGCGCAGATCGACCAGGCCATGCGCTGGGGCTACGGCTGGAAGAAGGGCCCCTTCGAGATGTGGGATGCGGCCGGGGTCGCGTACTGCGTCGAGGAGATGCGAAAGCTGGGGATCGATCCGCCCAAGGCGGCCCTCGATCTGGTCGAGCGCGGCGGCAAGGAGGCACGTTGGTACGGCGGAACCCCCGGATCGCTGACGGTGTTCGTGCCGGAAAGCGGCTCCTACCGTGAGGTGCCTGCCACCGAAGGGAGCATCGATCTCGACGCCTTCCGCAACGATCGGCATCGGATCCACGCCACGAAGACCGCGGAACTGCTCGACATCGGCGATGGCATCGCATGCCTCGAGTTCCGCTCGAAGATGAACATCCTCGATGCCGGCGTGGTCGAGCTGCTCGCCACCGTCTTCGACCACCTCGAGAAGGCCGGCGGCTTCCGTGGGCTCGTCATCGGCAACCAAGGCGACCACTTCAGCGCCGGGGCCGACGCGTTCCAGATCCTGATGTTCGCCCAGCAGGGCAAGTTCAAGGAGCTCGAACAGGTCGTCGAGACCTTCCAGAACACGATGATGGGCCTGCGCCATGGTCCCATCCCGGTGGTCGCAGCTCCCTTCGGGATGACCCTCGGAGGCGGTTGCGAGTGCTCCCTGCACTGCGCGGCCATCGCCGCGAGCGCCGAGCTCTACATGGGGCTCGTCGAAGCCGGGATCGGGGTCGTGCCCGCAGGCGGCGGCCTCAAGGAACTCGCGCGCCGGGCATCGGCATGGGCCGCCCAGGTTCCGGACGGGGATCCCTACCCGTTCCTGCGGCGAGCGTGGGAGGCGGCGGCCACGGCCAAGGTCTCCATCAGCGGATTCGACGCCCGCAAGCTCGGTTTCCTCACCCCGACGGACACCATCGAGTTCCATCGCGACCGCGTCATCGCGCGGGCGAAGGCGCGGGCGATCGCCCTCGCCGAGGCCGGGTGGACCCCGCCCGACCCCGAAGAGCCCATCACCGTGGTCGGCGCCCCCCATGGCGCGTCGTTCCTGCTCGGAGCCTGGCTGTTCCAGCAGGCAGGCTACGCGAGCGAACACGACAAGCTCATCGCCGAGAAGATCGCCAACGTCCTGTGCGGCGGCATGGTGCCCGCCCGCACCCAGGTGACGGCCAAGCGGCTGCTCGAACTCGAACGCGAGGCCTTCGTCAGTCTCTGCGGCACCGAGAAGACCCGTGCCCGCATCGCCCATACGCTGCAAACGGGCAAGCCCCTGCGCAACTGACCGCATCGTCTCGATCCCCATCGTCCAAAGGAACGTCCCATCATGTCGACCATGCAAGAAGCCGTCATCGTCGCCGCCCGCCGCTCGGCGGTCGGCCGCGCCGCAAAGGGTGCCCTGGCGAACACCCGCCCCGATGACATCGCCATCGAGGTCATCGAGAAGATGCTCGCCGACCTGCCCCCCTTTCCGAAGGAGATCGTCGACGACGTGGTCCTCGGCTGCGCGATGCCCGAGGCCGAGCAAGGGCTCAACGTCGCCCGCGTCGTGGGGCTGCGGGCCGGTCTGCCCGAGTCCACCAGCGCGATGACGATCAACCGGTTCTGTTCGTCGGGCCTTCAGGCCATCGCCCTGTGCGCCGAGCGGATCATGGTCGGTGCGGCCGAGTGCGCCATCGCCGGGGGGCTCGAGTCCATGAGCCTCGTGCCCATGGGGGGCAACAAGGCCATGTTCAACCCGAAGGTCGTCCGCGAGCAGCCCGAGATCTACATCTCGATGGGGCTGACCGCGGAGAACGTGGCCCGTCGGTTCGAGATCTCCCGCGAAGACCAGGACGCCTTCGCGCTCCGCAGTCACCAGCGGGCCGTTGCGGCCCAAGATGCCGGCAGGTTCGACGAGGAGATCGTGCCCGTCACCACCATCGACGGAAAGGTGTTCGACAAGGACGAGGGCCCGCGCCGGGATACGTCCCTCGAGGCCCTCGCCAAGCTCAAGCCGGCGTTCCACGCCAAGGGCACGGTGACGGCCGGAAACTCGTCCCCCATGAACGACGGCGCCGCCGCGGCCTTGCTCATGTCGCGCCGCAAGGCCGAAGAACTCGGACTTACGCCCGTCGCCCGGTTCGTCGGATTCGCGGTGGCCGGTGTGCCGCCGGAGATCATGGGCATCGGGCCGGTGGAAGCGATCCCCAAGGTGCTGCGACGGACGGGGCTTTCGTTGTCGGACATCGACGTCATCGAACTCAACGAGGCCTTCGCCGCGCAGTCCCTGGCGGTCATCCGCAAGCTCGGCCTCGACGAGGACAAGGTGAACCCCAACGGCGGCGCGATCGCCCTCGGGCACCCCCTCGGCTGCACCGGAGCCAAGCTCACGGCCACGGCCCTGGCCGAGCTCCACCGCCGCAAGGGGCGGTACGCCATGGTCACCATGTGCATCGGTGGCGGCATGGGCGCTGCCGGGATCTTCGAGCGCATGTAGGTTTCCCGGTATCCGAGGACGCACGCGATCGATATGTAAGGCATCTTACATATCTTTCTTGCGGAATTTCCGGCGGATCCGTGGTCGAATTGGGGTGAAGGGCCCCCACTCCCCCGTGCCGATCCCGGGTGGGGGCGCCCCGAGCCCATGGCCCCGCAACCGCCCCACCAATCCCCTCCCTCGGCGCCGCCTTCGGCGGATGGCGTGCCCCGCCCCGTACGGGACCGCCAGGGCAATCTTCGCCGTCACCCGGCCGCGGGACTCGTGCCGGGCGAACGGGTGGGGCCCTACCGCGTCGAGTACGAATTCGGCTCGGGCGGTATGGGGCGCGTCTACGCGGCTCGTCACGGTGCGACCGGCCGACCGGTGGCGATCAAGGTGTTGCGCAACCCCTTCGGGACGGGCCCCCTCGACGGGGCCGAAGGTCGGCGTCGCCTCTACCGCGAAGCGATCGCCCTGTCCAAGGTGCGCCACCCGAACGTTCCGGCGCTCCACGCCGTAGACCAAGACGATCGCGTCGGGCCGTACGTGGTGCTCGAACGGGTGGAGGGGGTATCCCTCACCCGGTGGCGACAGATCCACACGCCGAGCACGGGCCGAATCCTCGACACCCTCGTCCAGGTCGCGCGTGCACTTGCCGCCTGCCACGAGGCGGGTCTCGTGCATCGCGACGTCAAGCCGACCAACGTACTCGTCGAGCCTTCCGGCCGCGCCGTGCTGGTCGACTTCGGCCTGGCGGTCCGCCCGCGCCCCGCCGATGCCCCCGTCGCGACCACCGAAGATCCCCTGCGCGGCCGGATCACCGACGTCGGGACGGTCCTCGGGACGAACGGCTACATCGCCCCGGAACTCGTTCTCGGTCGGGCCCTGACCTACGCGGCCGACCAGTTCTCCTTCGGCGTGCTGCTCTTCGAGGCCCTGTGCGGCAAGCGGCCCTACGAGGGGGCCACGGCCGTCGCCTACGCCCGCGCCGTTCGCGACGGCGCTCGACGGGCATTTTCGTGCACCGATGCCCCGGACGAATTGCCGCGGGCCCTCGACCGGATGCTTGCCGTCGACCCGGGAGCCCGCTTCGCATCGATGCGTGACGTGGCGAAGGTTCTCGAGCGATGTGCGCGGAAGGTGCATCGCAGCACCGTGGGCGACGCGCTGCGACGGGCCCGGGGGTGGTGGCGCGCCCACCTCGGCCTCAGGGTTCCCGCCGCAGCCGAGCCCATCACCACCTCCCCTGCCCATGTGGCCACGACGGAACTCCAATCGGTGGATCTGACGATCCTACCGTGACGACGGACGAGCCCTCGGGCCTGCGGCACGCACGGCTGCAGCACGTGCCGACGGCCGAAAAGCACGTACCGTGCATCCAACGGCGACGGGTTCACGCGAACCGGCCGTCACGGTCGCCCGGGTGCGCCCCCGCGCGACGGCCCCCCTGTCGTCCCGACGACCGAGCGGCGGATCACCCCCTTCGGAGTGCCGGCCCGGGCGTCTATTCCTCGGGCGCCGCGTCCGCTTCCGAAGCCACCTCGCCCCCCAGCGCCTCACCGCCGGCATCCCGCGTCTCCCAGTCGGCCCTCAGATCGTCCACACGGCGTGCCTTGGAGGCCCCGGCGGGGTAGTTGAACGCCCGGGCGGCCAGGTCGACCCGATCCAACGCCGGTCCCATCAGGCCTCCGATCGCAAGCGACAGGAAGGCGGAAACGGCGACCACGGCCGGTCCACCACGGCCGGGAAGCGTCGTAAAGCCGTCCCGGGGCGGCTCGCGGAAGTACATGGCGACGACGAGCCGCAGGTAGTAGTAGGCGCCCACGACGGCATTGAGCAGGGCCCAGACCACGAGGAATTGCAGCCAGTCGTTGCTGTTCTCGAACACGGCACGGAACAGGAAGAGCTTGCCGAAGAAGCCCGCGACCGGCGGCAGCCCCATGAGCGACAACAGGCAAATCGTAAGCCCTAGGGCCATGCCCGGGTGTCGGCGCGCAAGGCCGGCCCACTGGTAGCTTTCGAGGGCCTCGTGCTTGTTGCCCGAAAGCCAGGCCACGGCCACGAAGGCGCCGAGGCTCGCGACGGCGTAGAGCACGATGTAGAGCACCACGGCCGCGACGGCGGCGTCCCCCGCCGCACGGGACCAAAGCAGCGCATCCGTACCGGCGGCCGGCCCCTTCGCATAGGCCTGACCGTAGAAGTTGGCGGCGGCGACCACGCCGAGGAGCAGGTAGCCGACGTGGGCGATGGAACTGTAGGCGAGCAGGCGCTTGACGTTGGTCTGGCGCACGGCCGCGAGGTTCCCCACCGTCATGGTCAAGAACGCCACGAGCGCCACCGCCGTCGTCCAACCGTAGGGCGCGGTCACGAGCCGGTGGCTCGAGAAGATAGCGACGAACACCCGCAAGAGCGCAGCCACCCCCGCCACCTTGACCACGGACGCCATGTAGGCGGTCACCGGCGTGGGCGCCCCTTCGTAGGCATCGGGCGTCCACATGTGCATGGGGACCGCCGAGACCTTGAAGAGCAGGGCGCCGAGCACCATCAGGATCCCCGGCAGCAACAGCGCCGCCTTGGCGACGCCCTGGATCACGAGGTCGGTGGCCGCCGGGTTCGCCACCTGGCCCGCATCGAGGGCCCGCGCGAGGTCGTTGACCCGCAGCCAGCGCACGAAGGCCTCGGTGACCGCGCCACGCAGGACCTCGAAGTGGGTCGTGCCTGCCGCCCCGTACAGCAGCGCCATGCCCATCAGGAGAATCGCCGACGCGAACGCCCCCATGAGAAAGTACTTGAGGGCCGCTTCCGCGGAGGGCTTGGCGTTCCATCGCGCGCCCACGAGCACGTACACCGCGATGCTCATGGTCTCGATGCCGAGGAAGAGAGCCAAGAGGTCCTGGGCGTGGACCACCATCATGGCACCGAAGGTGGCGATGCACAGCAAGGACTCCTGCTCGCCGTACTCGAAGCGGTGGGTGCGGGCATAGTCCCCGGCGACTAGCACCGTCCCCGCGCACAGGCCCACGAGCACGAGGTCGAGCAGCGCCGAGAACTGGTCGACCACCAGAAAACCGCGGAAGACGGCGACGCCCCCGTCGTAGTCGGCGTTCCCGTAGATCGACAGACCGGCCACGAACGCGAGGGCCAGGCCGAAGAGCGCGATGCGGCGCTGGAAGAGCCGGAACCCGATGCTGGTGAAGGCATCGGTGGCCAGGAGCAAGAGCCCCCACGTGCCCACGATGACCATGGGGGCGAGGTGGGCGAGGTCGGCGAGCGTCGATGCGCCCATGTTCTCGGTGACGACGGAGGGTTGGATCATGGTGCGTGGCCTCCTTCGTGCCGGGCGACGGGGCCGAAACCGGAAACCTCCGGCGCGCGCTCGTCACCGTAGGCCGCTCGGATGGTCGCCATGGGATCTGCACAGGCCTCCATCAAGTCCTCGGCGAACGCAGCCTTCTTCGCGCCGGACTCGGCGAGCGCCACGGATGCGCACCGCTTGGCGGTAAAGTGCGAGACGAGGGCTTGGGCGCTCGGGTCGATGGTCTCGAGGAAGGGCTTGGGGTAGACGCCCATGACGACGATGAGGGCGATGACCGGTAGGAACACGAGGCGTTCTCGCAGGCCCAGATCCGGCAGGTGCTCGTTCTCCGCGTGCACGATGGGTCCGAACATCACCTTCTGGAACATGTGCAGCAGGTAGACCGCGCCCAAGATGACGCCGGTGGCCGCGACGAGCACCAGAAGCGGCGGATTGTTGAGCACGTGGGCGCCCCCGCTGAACGTGCCCACCATGATGAGGAACTCGCCGACGAAGCCCACGAGCCCCGGCAAGCCCGCCGAGCCCAGCATGGCGATCATGAACACCGCGGTGAAGACGGGCATCACCTTGGCGAGCCCGCCGAAGGCGTCGAGCTTGCGGGTGTGTCGCCGCTCGTAGAGGACGCCGATGCACATGAAGAGGGCCCCCGTGGTCAGGCCGTGGGCCAGGCTCTGGTACGTGGCGCCGGTGAGCCCCTGGGGCGTCATGCCGACGATTCCGAGCACGACGAAGCCCATGTGGCTGACGGACGAATAGGCCACCAGCCGCTTGACGTCCTCCTGGGCGTAGGCCGTCAGCGCCCCGTAGACGATGCCGACGATGGCGAGGATCGCCAGGGCCTGGGCCGCCTCGCCCGCGGCCCCGGGAAACAGCGGCATGGCGAACCGAATGAAGCCGTAGGTACCGAGCTTGAGCAACACGCCGGCCAGGATCACCGAGCCCGGCGTCGGTGCCTGGGTGTGGGCGTCGGGCAACCAGGTGTGCACCGGAAAGAGCGGCACCTTGATGGCGAAGCTCGCCACGAAGGCCCAGAAGCAAAGCGCCTGCACCTTCGGGGGCAGGACCACGCGGTCGAGATCGGCCAGGTCGAAGCTGAAGGTGCCCCCCGAAAGTTCGTAGTGCGCGACGGCCAGGTACAAGATGGCGGCCAACATCAGGGCCGAGCCGACCATGGTGTACAGGAAGAACTTGATCGCCGCCTTGATCCGCTGCTCGCTGCCCCAGATGCCGATGATGAGCGCCATCGGAACGAGCATCACCTCCCAGAAGGTGAAGAAGAGGATGAGGTCGAGGGCGACGAGGGCGCCGGTCATCCCGGTCTCGAGGACCAGCATGGAGGCGACGAACTCACGACTGCGATGCTCGACGCTACGCCACGCCCCCCAGATGCAGATGGGCGTGAGGAAGGTGGCGAGCAGGACGAGCCACACCGAAAGGCCGTCCACGCCGACGTGGTAGGAGATGCCGAAGCGCTCGATCCACGGCAGCTTCTCCTCGAACTGCATGCCGGCGACGCCATGCTCGAACTCGGTGGCGAGCGGCAGGGACACCAGGAACGTAAGCCCGGAGAAGAAGAGGCCGAGCCCCTTGGCGAGCCGTTCCTCGCCCCGCGGCAAGAGCGCCGTGGTGAGCGCGCCGAGGATCGGCAGGACGAGGACGATGGAAAGCAGGTGGTTCATCGGACACCTCCCTCGGCGTCACCGGCGGCCCCACCGGGTGGCGGCGGACCGAGGTCGATGATCTTCTTCCAGGAGCCGAAGCCGATCTCGATGCGGTAGGGCTCGGGGCCGAGGGTCGTGCGCAGACCGCCGAGGTCCGGCCGCCCCTGCACCCGGTGGACCGCCGAAGGCTCCAGGGAGGAGACCGTGGGATTGGCGTAGACGGTGGCCAGCACCAGGGACACGCCCACGAGCAGAGCGAGCATGTAGCGGCGCACGTTGCCGTTGTGGAACACGCGCACGGTGTCGCCGAGCCACCCGACCAGTCCGGCCGTTCCGCCCACGCCGAGCCCGTCGACGATGAGGGCGTCGAAGAAGCGGTAGGCGAGCTTGGCCAGGAACTTGAAGGGGCGCACGAAGAGCGCGTCGTAGAGTTCGTCCACCCAGTACTTGTTGAGGCTCGCCTCGTAGAGCTTGCCGAGTCGCTCCTTCCACGCCTTGGCCGCCTCCGAGAACCCGTCGGCGTACATCGCCCGCGCCCACAGCCAGAACGCGACGGCCACCGCGAGGCTCACCCCCATGAAGGCCATCTCGGCGCCGACGGTGACGTGCCCGTCGTGGGCGAAGCCGCCTTCGCGCAGGCCCACGTAGTAGGGGCCCGTGAAGCGGCTGCTGATCTCGGTCACGGGCGCGAGCCACTTGGCCAGCACGTGGGGCATGTGGATCCCCGTCACCTCACCGAGGGCGTGGGGCCAGCCGAGGAAACCGGAGACCGTGGCCAGGAACGCGAGGACGACGAGGGGCACCCACATGATGGGGTACTCGGCCACGTGGTGGGTCCAGGTGTGCTCGTCGCCCCGGAACTTGCCCTCGAAGGTCAGGTAGTAGAGGCGGAACATGTAGAAGGCCGTGCACGCCGCCGCCACCGTGCCGAGCCCCCACCCGAGGTAGTTGACCAGCGGCGACCACTCGCTGGCGTAGGTGTAGGCCGCCACGAGGATCTCGTCCTTCGAGAAGAAGCCGGCGAAGGGGAAGATCCCTGCGATGGCCAGGCACGAGACGAAGAAGGTGCCGGCCGTGATGGGCATCTTCTTGCGCAACCCGCCCATGGTGCGGATGTCCTGGTTGTGATGGCAGGCCTCGATGACCGAGCCCGACCCCAGGAAGAGGCAGGCCTTGAAGAACGCATGGGTCATCAGGTGGAAGATCGCCGCCACCCACGCCCCCATCCCGGCCGCGAGAAACATGTACCCGAGCTGCGAGACCGTCGAGTAGGCCAGGACCTTCTTGATGTCGAACTGGGTGATGCCGATGGTCGCCGCGAAGAGCGCCGTCACCGCCCCGACGACGGCCACGATGGCCATGGTCAGCGGCGCCAAGGCGAAGAGAAAGTTCAGCCGCACGATGAGGTAGACGCCGGCCGTCACCATGGTGGCCGCGTGGATGAGGGCCGAGACGGGGGTGGGGCCCGCCATGGCGTCGGGCAACCAGGTGTAGAGCGGAATCTGGGCACTCTTGCCGGTGCAGCCGAGGAAGAGCAGCAAGGTCGCCACCGTGGCGACCGGCACGCCCCACAGGGCCGTCGTCACCAGGGGGCTGGCCGCACCGCGGGCCGCGACGGCCGCGATGGCGTCCACGTCGAGGGAGCGCACCACCGTGTAGATGGCGAAGAGGCCCAGGATGAACCCGAAGTCGCCGATGCGGTTCATCACGAAGGCCTTGCGGCCGGCGCTCGCCTTCGCCTCGTCGGTGAACCAAAACCCGATGAGCAGGTAGGAACACACGCCGACGCCCTCCCACCCCACGAACGTCACCAGGAGGCTCTTGCCGAGGACCAGCACGAGCATGGACGCCGTGAAGAGGTTCAGGTAGGCGAAATAGCGGTGGTAGTCGGGGTCGTGGGCCATGTAGCCCACGGAGAAGATGTGGATCAGCAGGCCGACGCCCGTCACCACCAGGATCATCACGGCCGAGAGGGGATCGAGCAGCAGGTCGAGCCCCACCATGGTCTCGCCCGAGAAGATCCACGGGTAGACCGTCTGGACGAGGCGCTCGACCCCGCCTTGGACCATCACCTCCCACCACAGGGAGAACGACAGGAAGCACGAGATGGCCACGGCACTGATGGCCGCGAGGTGGACGACCTCCCGCCCGGTGCGGTCCGAAAGGTGGCGCATGGCCAGGCGGCCGAAGATGAGGTTGAAGATCGCCCCGCACAGGGGTGCGAGGATGATCCACAGCAGGTCTTGGGTGGGCACCGCGTTCATGCAAACCCCGTCAGTCTCGCAGCAGGGCGAGGTCGTCGATGTCCACGTCGTTGCGGGACCGGAAGATGCTGACGATGATGGATAGGCCCACCGCCGCCTCCGCCGCCGCGACCGCGATGACGAAGAAGGCGAACACCTGACCGTCGTGGTTGCCGTGCAACCGCGAGAAGGCCACCAGGGCGACGTTGGCGGCGTTGAGCATCAGCTCGATGCTCATCAGCACGAACAGGGCGTTGCGCCGAAGGAGCACGCCGGCCACGCCGACGAGGAAGAGCAGGACGGCGAGGTAGAGGAGGTGGGTGATCGGGACCATCGTGCGCGGAGGGTGGGCGAAGGTGCGGAGGGAGGGAGCGTCGAAGGCGGGGTCACAGACCGCGGTGCCCGGTGCCCGAGGGCTCCCCGAAGTCGGTGGCCGGCGTCGGCCCGGGCGGGGCGAGATCGCCGGCCTCGTGGGGACCGAGCCCGGCGGCATGGCGCGCCGCCGCGTCGGTCAGATGGCGGGCGGCATGCTCCCGTTCCTTGCGGCTGCGCGCCACCACGACGGCGCCGACGATGGCGGCGACCAGCAGCAGGGACACCGCCTCGAACGGGAAGACGTAGTCGGTGAAGATCTCGCGGCCGAGGCCCGTGGCGGTGCCGAAGTCGGTGCCCGGCTCGAGTTCGGCACCGTAGGTGACGTACTGCCGGGCGAGGGTGCCGACGAGGACCCAGGCGAGGAAGCCGGCGGAGAGCAGGAAACCGCCGTAGTAGGCGATCTTGCCCACCCGCGAGGGCCTGCGGTGGGTCAGCTTGCCCGTCGCATCGACGTCGACGACCATGATGACGAAGACGAAGAGCACCATGACGGCGCCGGCGTAGACGATGACCTGGATCGCCGACAGGAACGTGGCCGAGGCCAGCACGTAGCAGGCCGCCACCGAAAGGAACGTCGCGATGAGCCACATGGCCGCCACGATGGCGTTCTTGCGCGTCACCATGGCGAGCGCCGAGAAGACGGCGAGGCCACCGAAGAAGAAGAAGGCGATCTCGGCTCCGGACATGGGGGTACCTAGGGGCTCGTTTCGAGGGCGGCCGCAGCTCCCGTGACGGCGCGGGCCGCCCGCGGGATCTTGGCGACGAACTCGTCGCGGTACTTGGTCAGGAAGGCGAGGGTTGGCCACGCGGCCGCATCGCCGAGGGCGCAGATGGTGTTGCCGGCGATGCCGTTGGCGATGTCGGCGAGCAACTCCACGTCGCCGGGCCGACCGTCACCGAAGGCGATGCGCTTGGCGACGGCCACCAGCCAGCCCGTCCCCTCGCGGCACGGCGTGCACTGCCCGCAGCTCTCGTCGTGGAAGAAGTGGAGAATTCGCCACAAGGCCTTGGTCATGTCCGTGGTCTCGTCCATGACCACCACGCCGCCCGAGCCGGCCATGGTGCGCAGGGTCCTGCCCCCGCCGAGATCGAACTTCTGGCCGGGATGCACCTCGACCTCGCGGATCCGTTCGTCACGCTGCAGGGCGTCGAACTCGAAGGGGACGTCGAGTTCGTCGGGCAGGAGCACGGGCATGGACACGCCGCCCGGGATGACCCCCTTGACCTTCCTGCCGCCGCGCATGCCGCCGCAGACCTCCTCGATGACCTCGCGCCCGGTGGTCTGCATGGTCACCTCGTAGACGCCCGGCTTCTCCACGTGGCCGCACACCGACAGCAGGCGCGTCCCGCCCGAGCGCTCGGTCCCGAACTCCGCGAAGGCCTTGCCCCCGTGTTCGACGATGAAGCCGCAGTTGGCGATGGTCTCGACGTTGTTGACCACCGTGGGCTTGCCGAACAGCCCCTTGACGGCCGGAAACGGCGGCTTGAGCCGGGGCCAGCCGCGGCCGCCCTCGAGACTCGACAAAAGCGCCGTCTCCTCGCCGCAGATGTATGCCCCGGCCCCCCGGTAGATGGTGATGTCCAGGTCCATGTCGGACCCGAAGATCCGTTTGCCGAGGTAGCCCTTGGCGTAGGCCTGGTCGAGGGCCGCCTGCACCACCTTGTACTCCCGCATCATCTCGCCGCGCATGTAGATGTACGCGTTGCGTACGCGCAGGGCACGGCTCGCGCAGATCATGCCCTCGATGAGCAGGTGCGGATCCCAGTAGAGGATGTGCCGGTCCTTGAAGGTGCCGGGCTCGGACTCGTCCGCGTTGACCACCAGGTAGACCGTGTCGGCGTCCTTGGGCACGAAGCCCCACTTGATGCCCGTGGGGAAGCCCGCGCCGCCGCGGCCGCGCAGGTTGGATGCCTTGACCTGCTCGGCGATCTCGGCCGGATCCATGCGCACCGCCTTGCGGGCCGCCCGGTAGCCGCCGCTCTTCTCGTAGGCGTCGATGTTCTTGGCCTCGGGGTCGTCGAAGCGGGCACTGACGATCTTGGTCTCGGCGATGGGCATGGCGACTAGACCCCCAATTCCACGGGCACGCGGCCCTCGAGCAGGGCATCGACGATGGCGTCGATCCGCTTCTCGTCGAGTTTCTCGAAATAGAGGGGGATGTCCGGTTTCCCCTTTTGCGCTATCTGCGCCACCGGGCCATAGCCACAGGCGGCCAGGCACTCCACCTCGGAGACGGTGATCTTGCCGTCGGCGCTCGTCCCGTGGTTCTTCTCGATCCCCAAGCGCTTCTTGCAGCGGCCGAGCACGTCGTAGGCACCTTCGAGCATGCACCCGATGTTGGTGCAGATCTGGAGGTGGAACTCGCCGACCTCTCCGGTCTCGATCATCGTATAGAAGGTGGCGACGCCCCGGACGTGGGCCGGGGGCAGCTCGAGGCGTTCGGCCACGAGCCGGATCACCTCCTCGTCCACCCGCCCGAACTGCTGCGAGGCCATATAGAGGACGGGCAGACAGAGGACCTTGCGCACCTTGTCCTCGGGGAAGCGAGGCCAAAGCTCGGCGATCTTCTGCTCGATTTCGTCGGATAGCTTGAGCGCGGTCACGGGCGGTCCGTTGGCGGCCGGACCCTAGGATCGGCCCTAGCTCAAGTCAACAACGCCCGAGGGCCCGCCCCCCGCCGGACCACGCCACGAAAGCCACGTCACCCCGACTTGCGCAATACGCGCAGGCCTGCCCCGTCGTCGCCTACGCCGCCTCGGCGTAGATCGGCAGCAGTCGCGCCGGAGCGTTGGGCCCCAAGTCGGCGAGTTGGCGGCGCAGCTTGGCCTTGACGCGATGCTCGAGCTGGCGCACCCGCTCGCGGGAGATCCCCAGCTCGCGGCCGAGATCGGACAATGTCGTACGGTCGTCGTCGACCGACAGCAACCTTCGCTGCACGATGGCCTGCTCGCGGTCGTCGAGGGACTGCATCACGCGGGCGATGCGATCGCGGACGATGCGGATGCGCTCGCGACGGCCGACCTCGTCCTCGATGCCGGGGGCCTCGTCGGCCAGGGTCTCGAGCAGGGTCGTGGCGCCCTCGCGGTACGCCCTCGCGTCGAGGGAGGTGTCCTTGTGCTCGAGCCGCTGCTCCATGCGTCGGATCCGGTTCTTCGAGCAACCGAAACGCTCGGCGAGCAAGGCCGTGGTGTCGACGTCGGCACCGTGCTCGGCCAGGATCTTGGCCTTCTCGCGTTGGAGCCGGAAGAAGAGCTTGCTCTGCATGGGCCCCGTGCCGATGCCCACGACGCTGTAGTGCTTGAGGACGTAGGTGAGGATCTGGGCCCGCACCCAATAGGAGGCGTAGGTCATGAACCGCAGGCCCCGATCGGGTTCGAAACGCTCGAGGGCCTTGAGCAGACCGAGGTTGCCCTCCGAGACGAGGTCGGCCAGCTTGAGGCCGTAGCCCCGGTAGCCGTGGGCGATCCGTACGACGTAGCGAAGGCTCGCGCTCACGAGCAGGTCGCCCGCCGCCTTGTCGCCTTCGCGATGGCGACGCGCGAGTTCGAGTTCCCGGGCGCGGTCGAGGACCGGGTAGCGTTCGATGGCGGCGAGGTAGTGCTGGAAGCTGGCGTTCGAGAAGGTGATCATGTGGGTCCTCCATCTCCTCCGGGATGGGGACCCCGTAACGGGTGGGACACGCATGGGCTCGCTCCCCAGCGAGCACGCGCCCCGATGACGCACCTGCATGTTTGCACCGGTGGTCCGCGACGCGCAAGTGGAAAATCGTCCTCGGCCTGCGGTGCGGCGAAATTCGGTGGGATGATGTAGGCTCGGCTCGCCGGTGGGCGGGCCCGCTCCCACCTCGATGCGTCCCGTTCCGGTCCGCCCCCGTCCCCCGCGAAGGAGGCTCCATCGATGCGTGCCATCGGCTTGTACGAACATGGCGGGCCCGAGGTGCTCGTCCCCCTCGACCTGCCCGAGCCCGAACCCGGTCCCGGAGAGGTGGTGGTGGACGTGGCCGCCTGCGCCGTCAACCGGCTCGACCTGTGGGTTCGGGGCGGCCTGCCGAACCTGCGCATCGCCTATCCCCACGTCCTCGGCAGCGACGTGGCCGGTACCGTGCGGGCGGTGGGCCCGGGCGTGGACGAAACCTGGATGGGACGGCGCGTCGTGGTCAACCCCGGCCTTTCGTGCGGCGCGTGCGAGTCGTGCCTGTCCGGCTGGGACAACCTTTGCCCGCGGTACCGGATCCTCGGGGAGAACGCACCCGGCGGCTACGCCGAGCGGATCGCCGTTCCGGTGACGAACCTGGTCCCGATCCCCGAGGGCGACACGCGATCCCTGGTGGAATGGGCCGCGGTGCCCCTGGTGTTCCTGACGGCGTGGCAGATGCTCGTGGTGCGGGCGAAGGTCGCCCCCGGCGACGTCGTCCTCGTCCATGCCGTGGGCAGCGGCGTAGGGTCGGCGGGCCTTCAGATCGCGCGCCTGTTCGGCGCCCGGGTCATCGGCCTCGCGAGCACCGACGCCAAGCTCGAACGCGCGCGGGCCCGCGGCGCCGAGGCGACGTTGCGCAGCGACGACCCCGAGTGGCCGGCCAAGGTCCGCGCCCTGCCCTTCGTGGGCAAGCGCGGCGTGGACGTGGTGTTCGAGCACGTCGGTGCGGCGACTTTCGCCGACAGCATCAAGCTGGCCCGGCGCGGCGGCGTGGTGGTCACCTGCGGCGCAAGCTCCGGGTTCGATGCACGCGTGGACCTGCGCCACGTCTTCTTCCGGCAGATCCAGATCCTCGGCAGCACCATGGGCAGCAAGGCCCTGCTCCACAGGATCGTTCCCCTGGTGGCGCGCGGGGCCCTCACCCCCGAAGTGGATCGCGTCTTTTCCCTCGAGGATGCCGCCGAGGCCCACCGCTACCTCGACCGCCGCACGCAGTACGGCAAGGTGGTTCTCCAGGTGTCCGCCGGGGAGAACGCCTGACCCGGGCGGGGCATGGGTCCGTTCGCCCGCCACGCCGCCCTCGAGCGCGCCATCCCCGTCGCCGGCTTCGTCCTGGCCTTCGTCCTCGGGCGCGCGGCGGCGGCGGGGTTTGCGAGTTTTCCCCTCGACGACGCGTGGATTCACCTCTCCTACGCCAAGAGCCTACGTCTAGGGGACGGCCTTTCGTACAATCCTGGCGATTGGGAGACGGGATGCTCGTCGCCCCTTTGGGTCCTCGTGCTCGCCCTCGTCCCCTGGGGCACGGCGCCCGCGGCGTCCGTCGCCTGGGTGGGCGCCTTCTTCTTCGGGCTCGGTGCCTACGCCACCACGCGCTTCGTCCGCGACGTATGCCGGTCGGCCGCCACCGCGGATGCGCCCGTGCCCGTCCTCTCCATCACCGCCGCGGCCGCCGTGTGCGCGGCCGTCTCCCCCGTGGGGCAGCTTGCTGCGGCCAGCGGCATGGAGGTGTGCCTGGCCTATGCGGCAAGTGCCCTCGCACTCCACGCCATCTGGTTCGCCACCGCCCCCGTCGCCGCCCTGACCGCGGCCCTCGCCGTCCTCGCCAGGCCCGAGGCCCTCGTCTTCGTCGGCGCTGCCGGGGCCGTCGCCGTCCTTCGGAGCGATCGGCGACGCGCAGGACTCGCGGCGGCCGGTGGCGCCGTGGCGGCCATGGCGGCGTGGTCGGCCTATTGCCTGGTCGTCTCGGGCGCGCCGTTGCCGAACACCTACTACGTCAAGGCCGGGCGCGGCGGCACCGCCGGCTTCGCCTACCTGGTCGAGGAGGTCCTGTCGTGGCAACCCGAGGTCGTCTCCCTCGCGGGTGTGGTGCTCCTGGGCCTTTGCGTGCGCTGGGAGGTCCGTGGCCGACGCCGCCACGTCGCCTCCGCCCTCGTGGCCGTCGCCGCGACCTTCGTCGCCATCGTCGTCGGCCGTCCGCTCCATCCGGGCGTGGGATTCTACGAGGCGCGCTACTTCGCGCCGTGGGCGATCCTCCTCACCGCCCTCGTCCCCCTCGGGCTCGCCGGGGTGCGCCGTGCCTACCTCGGCGCCGCCGGCGTCCTGCTCGTGGTCGCCGTGGGCGTGTTGCAGGCCCGGGACCTGCTCGCACGCGGGCGAGCCATGGCCGAGGACGTGGTCGCCGTGCACGAGGCACCGGCGCGGTGGATCGCCGACCACCTCCCCGAAGATGCCCGCGTGGCCGTCGAAGGCGCCGGGGCCACCCGCTTCTTCACCCCGCGCTCCATGGTCATCGTGGACCTCGTCGGCCTGAACGCGCGGCGCCTCGCCCACCTGCATCACGACCGCCGTGCCAAGCTGTGCGCACTCGTGGACATCGCCCCCGGCTACTTCGTGATGCCCACGAACTGGCGCGCGCTCTTCGCTCCGGCCTTCGAACTCCGCGAGATCCGGACGTTCTTCGACCCGGCCTACGTGCAGGTGGACCCACCCCACCCCCATCGCGTGAGCGTCTTCGCCGCCACGGCGGCGCCCTCGGATGCCCTCGGTTGTCCGTAGGTGGCGGGCGTCCGAGTGCCCGGTGCGTGCTCGACCTCACATCCGACAGCTTTCCAGCCGCCCCGGATCCGTCCCAAGATGGTCGCGGCGACGAACGAAAGGTCGGGCCGCACGTGACGCGCTTTACCCTCACCCACACCATCTCGTGTTCGGAAGACACCTTCTGGGCCCTGTACCTCGACACCGAGTTCACGGTGCGCCTCATCACCGAAGGGCTCGGGTTCGAGGCCTGCCGCGTCGAGGAACTGCGCGACGACGGCGCGACGATCCACCGTACGACCGTGGCCCAACCCAAGCTCGAACTGCCCGACGCCGTCGCCAAGCTGCTCGGCCCGCGCCTTTCCTACCGGGAGGAGGGCACCTTCGACAAGGCGCGCCGTACCTGGGAGTGGACGACCCACCTGGCCGTGTTGTCCGACAAGATCCAGCTCGGCGGCACCATGCGAACCCGGCCCGAAGGCAACGATCGATGCGTCCGCATCGCGGACCTTTGGGTGCGCGCCCGGATCTTCGCCCTCGGCGGCCTGGTGGAGAAGGCGGCGGAACGCAACCTCCGCAAGGGCTGGCAGACCAGCGCGGACTGGATGAACGAGGAGCTTCGCACCGGGCGACTCGTTCCGCCCACGCCCGAGGCGGCCACGACCGAACGGGCGACTACGGCGTGATCGCCACCTCGAGGTCCTCGCCCACGACACCGTCTGCCTGCACGACCTTGCCGCCGTCTTCGGAGGTGGCGTACGTGGAGATGGGGCATACGCCCGACATGCACCCGCACGTGGCCGGGTCGTCCGCAGGGCACGTGGCCGTCACGGCCACCTCGAGCACGAAGGACGTTGCCGGTTCGAGGGCGTCGGCCACACGGCATCCGGCAAACAATGGCCGCTCGCCTTCGAGGATCTCGCAACCTCCACAGATGTCGCAACCCCGGCAGCTCGAGACGCTCCCGAGCTGCCGCCACAGCCGCCCGTCCCAGGGCACTTCGAGGACACCGCCCGGAGCGACGGCGTAGGTGTCGAAGCGACGTGCGAAGTTCTCGTCGCACGCTGGTCCCTCGTAGGGGTCGAAGCATTGCGACGGCGCCACCCACTGGGCCGCGTCCCAACAGCTCGCCCCCGCCGGAGACGGTGGACTGCGCTCGATCTGGCCGGACGACACGGACAAGAGCGCCAGGTCGTCGCCACACGCGGCCGGTAGCTCGAACGGCAAGAGGTACTGCACCTCGGTCGTCTCGTTGCGGATCCGAATCGTCGTCTGCGCACCGGCCGACGGGTCCTCGTCGGCGACCGGCATGCACTCGGACGGCGAGCCCGTGCTGGTGCCCTCCAAACCCGTCGTGCCCGTGTCACCTTCGGACCCCACGGTTGCCTCGCACGCGGACACGGTTCCCGCCAGCATGGCAAGGAACGCCCCAGCGGACACGTATGCAGCTCGACGGAGGACGATGGGGGACGAGCGGATCATGGCACCTTCGAGTAGATGGGTCCGTTCCAGCGGTCCATTGTTCCCCCTCCGACATCGCGGCGCCACCGGACACGCCGGGGCGCGTACGCCGGGGCGCGCCCCCCGACGACGCCTCGATGGGCTCCGGTCAGGCCGGCCGCCTGCGACGCGCCAGCGCGAGGACGAAGCAGAGTGCGAGCCACGCGCGGGATCGAGCCCCGCTGACGCTGCAGCCCTTGGCCGACGCCCCGGGGGCTCCGTCCACCGGTGGCGGCGTCTCGTCGGCTGCGCCGCCCGGAGCCTCGGCATCGGGCGATCCGGCGGACGTGCCGAGGTCCTCGCCGGCTCCGGCCGCGCCGCCCTCGTCCTCCCCGCCGGACGGCTCCGCCCCACCCCCACCGGCTCCGGCGCCTCCCGATTGCTGCCGCTCGCGCTCCTCCTTGTGCTTCAAGAAGCGCTCCGGGTACGGCGGCAGCTCGAAGTTCGCGGGCATGGGCCGCGCGTCGGCGAGCTTTCGCCAGCGCGCCGGGATCTGGCCCCCGGGTGCCGGCTGCTGCACCGTGAGCAGGTACAGGGCACGCCGATTCCGTACCTCGTCCACGTTGTCGCCGGTGGGCACCCGCAGGCCCCGCTCGCCCATGCCGGCATAGTAGATCTCGGCCCAGAACCCGTGGTCGTAGAAGTACTTGGCGATGGCACGGGCACGGTTCTCCGAGAGCTTCTGGTTGTCGGCCGCACTGCCCACCGTGTCGGTGTACCCGACGATGTAGAGGCGCGGCGTGATCTGGGCGCCCACGGCCTCGTTGACCTTCTGCAGCCCCACGAGTTCGTGAAGGGCGACCGCCAGCGCCTCCTTCACCTTCCATTCCTGGTCGGGCTTGATGTCGTACTTACCGCTGTCGAAATTCACCTCGGTGTGCGGGATCTCGACGCTCCAAGGTACGAGCTTGTACTCTACGAAGCCCCCGAAGTCGTTCTCCGCCTTGACGTAGACCATGAATACCTCGGCGGGGCTGTCCCAGGTGACCTCGAACACCTCGCCGGTACCGATCTCCTTGGTGACGAGGCCTTCGGCGATCACGTTGCCACGGGTGTCGTAGACCTTGTACTCGTAGCTCGAAAGGGGCGAAGGGGCCCGGTAGCGCACCTTGTGCCCCTCCACGATCTCGTCGCGATCGCTCAGCACGACGAGGTTGCCGATCTTGCCCGCCTTGCCCACGGGCCGCAGCACGTCGAACTCGAAGGTCGCCGACAACTCGTCGCTCTCGATGGACATCTCGTAGTGGGCCTGCCGCGATCGCTGCTTCCAGGCGATCTTCTTGCGGCTGCCGGCCCGCATGCCCGGGACCTTCTTGCGGATCGTCTGGCCGTCGCCTCGGATCACCACGGTAAACGGCGGCAGATCCTCGTTGGCGACCAGGGTCAACGCGGCACGCCCAGCGCCGTCGGTCTGGCCCATGTACTCGTAGGAGAGCGGTCCGTCTGCGACGGCGGCGGCGGCGATGACGACGGGGGCGATGGTGGCGAACGAGAACATGGGCGTACTCCTCGGCGAGCGTTGGGCCGCGCAAGCATAGCGAACGCCCCCGCGCCCTGCCCCGCGGCCTCATCGCGTCGATCGCAAGGCGGCCTCGATGCAGGCCCGAACCTCGGCGAACCCTCCCCGGCCACACGAAACCGCGTCCGCCTCGCGCAACACGGCGGCCACCGCGTCCGGGTCCACTCCGTCCGCCTGCGGGCTGCGCTCGATCCGCCCCGCGTCGGCCAACGCAGCTTCGACGGCTCGGTCGAGGCGGTCGAGGGCCTTTCCATACGCCTCCCAGAAGTCGGCGAAGGCCGCGCGCGCCTCACCCTCGAGGGCCCGCAGCAGGGCGCCTGCCGTCCGACCGAGCATGGGGGCCATCTCCTCGTAGCGCCGCGTCCGCCACGCATCCGCGTCGATGCCCTCGTCGAACCAACGGCCGAACGCCTCGGACCAGCGGAACAACGCCGAGCCCGGGACGCCACCCGCACGAAGCCGCCCGCCGAGTCCTGCACTCCACGCGGCCTCGCGGGTGCGAAGCGTCGCAAGGGCCGCATCCACGGACTCGGGCAGCCCCCCCCCGACGGCCGGACGCAGGCGGGCCACGAGCACCGGCGCGAAGGCCCGCGCACGCCGCAAGGCGGCGCCGTCGCCCGGACCGCCCACCGTGACGCGAACGACGGCCCACGGGACCTGCGCCGTCGCAGCGAGACGCTCCCAGGCTTCGGCGTCCTCCACGTCGAGATCGAGTCCCCACGCTGCTGCGCCGGCGTCGGCGGCATGTTGGTCCACCGGCGGCGTGCCGCCCTCGCCGCCGGGGCGATGCCAGATCAGGTCCGGGGAGCGCCCCCAGGGAAATTCGGTGACACCTACGTCGGCCGCCACGGGCACGTCCGCAAGCGACGGCCGGTCCCCGGCGAAGCGCAAGGTCCGCCGCGACGGCGGCTTCGGCGGATCCGCGCCCACGTCGACGATGGCGACCGCGGCGCGGGTCGCCTCGACCCAACGAACCGCTTCGGCCCATGGTCGCCCCTCGACCTCGAGCACCAGCCGAAGGCCACTGCGGATCCGCGCCGAGCACTCGGCATCGGGAGCTACGCGGGGCATGCATCCCACGAAAGCGCGCCGCGGACGGCTTCGCAAGTCGGCCCCCGGGGGACTTCGTGGCCCCGCGGGGCGTGCCTTTCGTGCGCCGCAGGAGACGGGCTGCAGCTTTGGCCGCGTCCCCTCCCTGCCGTCCCCGACGGCCGACGCGCCCCGCTCGGCCGAGGCGGCCGACCAGATCGCCACGACGTTCGAAGCCGGACGGGCGAAACGGCACACGTTCGCCCAAGGGCGTCGTCGTCCCCGGCAACCGCGAAGGGCCACTCGGCCTCAGGCGTTGGAGACGCGGCGCTTGGGCCCGGCGATCTCCCGCAGGGCCGGATCGACGATGCGATTGTCGTCGTCGACGAGCACCACCCTCGGCGTCCACGTCGATGCGGCCTGCTGCGGGACCTCCGCAAACGTCGCCACGATGATCTTGTCGCCCGGCTTGGCGAGGTGGGCGGCGGCGCCGTTCATGCACATCACGCCGCTTCCGTCCTCGCCGCGCAGGGCGTACGTCACGAGCCGCGTCCCGCGGGTCACGTTCCACACGTGCACCTGCTCGTGCTCGTAGATGCCGGCGGCGTCCATCAGGGCGCCGTCGATGGTCAGGCTGCCCTCGTAGTCGAGGTCGGCGTGGGTGACGGTCGCGCGGTGGATCTTCGACTTGAAGAGATGGATCCGTGGTTCCATGGTGCCCTCCGTCCCGGCCCGAGGGGTCCAGGCGGTCGGGCCAAGCGTGGCCGCCCCCGCCGCCGCCGTCAAGGATCGGCCCCGCCCGGCGGCGGCACCCAGATCCATCCCCCGCGCACGAACACCTCGGGGGAGCGGGCGACCTCGGCGGCCAGCGGCTCCGCCACGGTGTCCTCGAACGACCAGCCACAGCGCGCAAGATCGCAGGCGACCACCGAGGCGATCACGGCATAGAAGACGGCCCGCTGCCGCACCACGAGCTCCGGCCAGACGTGGTCGAAACGAAGGCGACCGCGCAGGGATTCGAGCACATCGGCCCGGGCGCGGCGAACGTCCGCGAGGGCGCCGGCACGGGTGCGCCGCTCCGTCTCCTCGCCGAACCAGCGCACCACGGCCGCCCGTGGCGCCACCTCGACCAAGTTGACGCCCGCCACGAGTCGACCGGCGAACCTTCGCCGCAGGTAGTGCATCCGCGCCGCGAGCGGGGCCGTCCCCTGGCCCCACCCCGCCCGCACGGGCAATGCCTCGCGCTGTCGGACGACCTCGCAGGCCCGTTCCACGTACGGAAGCACGGCGGGCTTGCCCGAACGGACATGCCCGATGCGCGTGGCGAAGCGCACCTCGTCCACGGGGCATGCGGCGACCCCCGGACAGGGTACGTCGCAGCGCAGACACGGTGGCACGACCAGCGGGGCGTCCACGGCGACGAGGGTCGCGTCGGTCACGTGGGCATCGAGGTACGCCTCGAGTTCCGCGTCCCGCAGATAACCGGTGTCCGCGACCGGACGGTGCTCGCCGTGATCGCCGGTGCCCCGGTGCCCGATCCGCGTCGCGGCGTGATGAATCGCCAAGTTCGGAGACGGAGCGCCCGGCTCCCACGACAGTCGCGCCACGGCCGTCTGCTTGCCGCGGCCCCCTCCGAGGGAGATCCCGATGAATCGGCGAAATCGCCCCCGCGGCCCGCTCACTCGCCCGCTTGTTCCCCGTCGAGGTGGGACGAGGGCATCCGCTCGGTCAGGAAGCGCAGGTAGGCGATGGCCGCCGGCAACTCGAGCGCCGGCAACGCGTCGACCACCTCGTGGGCCGTCCGCCGCAGGGTCTCGGTGGGCCCTTCTCCCCGCTGGCCGATGGGCTTTTCGAGGGGCACGTCCGGCTCGGGGGGTTCTTCGGGCTCGCCCCACGGGGGGGGTTCGGCCAGGGGGATGTCGTGGGCCTCGAGCCAGCCGTTGATGTAGAGGTGGAGCAGGTTCGCACGGTAGGCGAACCATCGATCCCGCTCGACGGGATAGGACAAGAGCACGTCCTTGAAGCGCCGAAACGCTCCCTTGCCGTCGATGGCGAGGATGAGCCGCTCCTTGAGGGCGGGGTCCTCCACGGACATGACGAACCGCTCCATCCACCGGTACTGCTCCCGCGACGAGGCAGGATCGAGGTGGATGTAGCGTCCGGTGCCGCGACGGATGATGCGGCGTTTCTCGTCGTCCTCGGGCCTCGAGTCGACGATGGTGACGACCTGGCCGCTCTCGAGGTCCAGGTAGCTGTGGGTGTCCGGGGCGTTGTGCTCGAAGGCCGTTTCGAGCGCCGCCCAGTCCGGCTTGACGCCGGTCGGCGTGATGTTCATGGGATGCTCCAGGTAGAAGTTTGCGCAAGAAGAGGCCCCCACGACGTTGGTCGGACGCCGAAGGGCCCTTGGGGTCGGTGCTGGGTTCAGTGTAGCCCGCCCGCCTGTTGCGGCCAACGCGCAGCTTCCGTCGTTCCCGCGGAACGACGATGCGGACGGGCGGACGGGGCCGGCGGCCCCCCCGAACGAGCGTCGTCGCGCCCCCCCGCGAGCCGGCCGGCCCGCGAGCCGGCTACGCGGGCGCCCCCACGCACGCTTTTCGTGGCATGGGGGGTGCGCTCCCGACAATCGTGGTCATAGTGCGTCCATGACCGATGCGACCACGACTTCGGACAAGTTCGACCGCGTGCAGAAGATCGTCGACGAGCTGAGGACCATGCGCGACGAGCTGCGGGTACAGCTCCATCTCGCGGGCATGGAGGCCCAAACCCGTTGGAAGGAGGACCTCCAGCCGCGACTCGATAAGCTCGAGGCGGAGATCGAGCAGGCGGGTCGCAACCTCGGTGACACCCTCGAGCGACAATCGCTGGAGCTGCGCGACCAGATCCGCGAGCTTTGGTCCACCGTGCGCGACAAGGCCAAGCGCTAGCGCACCCGGCCCCGTAGCTCGCGACGAAGGCTGCGGGCCAGGGCCCGAAGGTCCGCGAGCAGGGCCGTCGCCGCGACGGGCCCCCCCGCCTCGAGACGGCGGATCCAACCTTCGAGGGTGACGAGGCGAGCGGGCAACCCCGCGGGCTGCGACCGCGACGTCGCATCCTCTTCGGGTTCCACCTCGACCGCGGATTGCGGGCTGGCGCCCGCCGGTCGAGGGGGCGGAGACGGCGCATCGAGGTGTGCCGCCGCCTCGCCGGCATCCGCGGCATGGGCGCGCAGCCTCGCCTCGAGCTCGGCGACCTTCGCTTCGAGCTCCTCCACCGGCCGGGCCCGAAGTGCCGCGAGTTCGGCTTCGGCCTGCTCGAGGCGCCAACGCAGTTCCTGCTCGCGGGCCGCCACGAGGGCCGCGTCCGCCTCGGCGGCCGCGCGGGGCCCACCCCGGAACGCGCGACCGTCGAGTTCGACGAGGGTCAACCCTTCCGGAGCCCACGCGTGGGCCGACGGACCGCATACGGCGATCCAAAGGTCCGGCTCGGGCTCGGCGGGGCCGAGGGCGTTGTCGTAGACCACCGGTACGTCGTCCTCTTCGTCCTCTGCGTCTTCGTCGTCCTCGTCGTCCTCGCCCTCCTCGTCGTGGCCGCCCTCGACGAACGTCTCGTCGTCCTCCGCTTCTTCGTCCTCGTGCTCGTCGCCGTCGGCTTCCTCGCCCCAGTCCTGCGGGGGCTCTTCGCCCACGTCGCCGAACTCGACCACCCCGAATGCGCACGCCGGATACAGTCCGAAGACGCGCCCACCACCGAGTGCGAAGACCGCCTCCTCCACCTGGTCGTAGGGTACGCCGGTGGCATCTTCGATCAGCACCACGACCCGCTCCGGGTCCGCCTCCACGGCCCGGGCGAGGGTCGCGACGATGTCTTCGGCCGGAACGGTTCGGGCGAGGTCGCCGCGATCCACCACGGCGACCGTCCATGGCGACGTACGGCACACCTGCTCGAAGTGGCCCATGGGCTCTACGCGAACGCCGCGGCGCCCGGCGAGGGCCGCTCGGGTCGGCGGATCGGCCAGACAGGTCACGTCGGCCGCCTCGCGGGCCCACGGAAAGACCGCATCGAACAGGTCGGCCCCCGGCTCGGCATCCTCGGGGGCGGCCTCGATGGCCGCGGCCCAGGCATCGATCCCTGCGTGGGCCACCAGGCGGGACCGGTCCCGGAGCAGGCCTTCGAGAAAGCCGTAGACCGCTGCGATCCGTGCCGGGTCCGTCATGGCGGCGCAGTCTTATCCCGAAGGCCGCGCCGAAGCAACGAACCGCGCCCACGCGAGCTTCGCCATCCTCCGGGCCCGTTGCGCGCCCGCGCTAGAATCACCGTCGCCGTGTCCGGCCCGTCCCCGAACGAACTCGACGCCCTGCGTCGCAGCCTCGACGTACGGATCCGTCGCGACGGTGCGATCACCATGAAGGGGGCGCCGGTGGTGCACCCGCGGATCCGTCAGGCCATCCTCGACGGGCTCGACGTTACGGACCGCGGCGACCTGTGCTTCCACTTCGGGGGCAAGTGGGCCTACGTCACCGCCGAGGACACCCCCCTGCGCGCGCGGCACGTGGGCGTCGTGGGCGGTCGGCTGCAGGCGGATCTCGACGACGGCCGGACGGTCGAGGTCGGTCCCGAGGCGCTGTGGGCCGACGCGGCCGGGCTGTGCCTCGCGGTGCCGTCGCAACGCTCCGGCCGGCGCCTTTCGGCACGCGTCACCAACACGGCCCTCGTGGATCTCGAACCCTACCTCGCCTGGGACGGAGAGGTGCCCACGTTCGTGGACGGCGGGCGGCGGCTACGGATCCCGAACGCGCCGCCACCTGCCTTCGCGGCGAACGAGCCGCACGGGGCGTGACCACACCGAGCCGTCCGAGGCGAACACGCGCACCTCGAGGTCGAGCCTGCGGGCCCTCCGGGCCGGGCGCACGGGGCCCAGGCGCCGCTCGAGGTCGCCCGTGGGCAGCGGCCGCATGGCGTGGGCCGATGCCACGAAGCATCCGTCTCGATCCACCGTCCCCACCGCCCAGCCACCGACCCGTTCGTCGGGCACCTCGCCGCCCGCGCCGTCACGCACCGTCTCGAGCCGGACGGACACGGCCCCTTCGGCTTCGTTGCACACCCGGACCCCGAGGGGCGCCGAGCGCACGCGCGGCACCGCGTTCCCGGGCACCTGCACCGTAAGGCCCGTCCGCTCCCGCGTGAGGATCCTGCGGCGCACGACGTCCACCGCGACGGGCGATGCGTCGATCCCGACGGCGCGACGGCCCATGCGTGCTGCCACGGCCAGCGTCGTTCCGGAACCGCAGAACGGGTCGAGGACCACGTCACCTTCGTTGGACGAAGCGCCTACGATCCGCGCCAGCAGGCTCTCGTTCTTCTGGGTGGCGTATCCCGTCTTCTCCCGGGACAGGCTCTTGATCTGGATGGAGTCGAGGCTGGCGGCCCCTTCGAGGGCCAGGTCCTCGGGCCCGGCGTTCCACACGTCACCGACGGCCACGCCCGAGCGCCCCCCGCGTCCCCCACCCCGGCGCCGGTACCCGGGACGATGGGGCACGTAGACCTTGTGGAACGTAAAGCGCGTGGGATGCTTCGTGTAGAAGAGGATCGTGTCGTGGTTTCGGACCCAGTTGCGTTGGGCCGCCTTGAAGCCCGAGATCCACCCGATCCGCCAGACGATCTCGCGCTGGAAGCATCGCGGCCCCAAGATCTCGTCGAGCAGCAGCTTGACCGGATGCACCGCGATGGGATCGACGTGAACGTAGAGGCTTCCGGTCGGCGCGAGGAGTTCGGCCACGAGCCGAAGACGCGGTTCGAGCATGGACAAAAGCCCCGCAACGCCCCCCTCGAAGCGGTCCTCGTAGGCCACGTACGCCCCATCGGCGGCGGCGAAGCGCCTGCCCGTGCCGAAGGGCGGGTCGAGGTAGACCAGGCCGACGCAACCCTTGTACTCGGGCACGAGCCCGGCCAGGGCCTCGAGGTTGTCGCCGTGGCACAGGCGGACGCACGATGCGTCCGGGCCGAAGCGCTCGACGGCCCGCCATTTCGGCCCCGCCTCGGGTGGCCGTAAGGCGGTGCGGCCCGGCCAGTCGATCCGGATCGGCGGCTCCATCGCCCGGCGCCTCCCCTCAGGGCGTCGCCGGCGCGAGCTCGCGCTCGGCATCGGGTTGAGCGGAGAGGCTTCGGACGTAGGCCACCAGGACCTCGAGGGCGGCATCGGTGAACTCGTTGCCGAAGGCCGGCATCCGCGGGGGCTTGCCCATGCGGATCACCATCTTGAGTTGATCGTTGCGAAGCTGCTCCATCACACGGGCGTCGGTCAGGTCGCGGACGCCTGGGACCTCGGGCACGCCTCGCCCGTCCGTGCCGTGGCATCGCGCGCAGTGCTGGAGAAAGAGCGTCTTGCCGTCGAGGGGACGCTCGGGCCCGGTGGGACTCGAGCACCCACCGGCAAGGACGAGGGCCAGGCTCGTCAGGGCGGTCCGCAGGACGGTCGAGCGCACGGGGCGAGACTTAGCACGATCGCCGACGGAGAGCGTCTTCGCGATCAGCGGCCGGCCCCGTGGGCCGAACGCGGGCGCAAGGCCACCCCCTCGGCGCCCGTGGCGGACCGCGTCGCGGAGGTCGGGGGCAGGGCCCCGGCGGTTCCGGTGCCGTCCGGCGCCACGTCCTCGAGGATCACGTTGCCCTCCTCGTCGACGAGTACGTCGGGCGGAGGGATGTACCGACCGTCGGCGGTGAGGATCCCAAGGCGCATGCCAAGACTGTCGTTGTAGACGTCCACGGCGCGGGCGTACCCCTTGCGCGCCCGGCCGAAGAAGACGCCGCTGGTCACCGAGAAGGCCAACGTGGCGAGGGCACTCGAGATCAGCACGGCACCGGGCCCGTTGACGTTGGAGAAGTCGAACCCCTCCCGCGCCGAGGCGGCCGTCGCCGCGATCGTCGCCGTGCCACCGATGAGCGCGAGCCCGAGGAAGAACCGTGCGACGAAGAGATCGCGCACGGGCAGTGCCTCCGACGCGAAACGATCCGACCGCAGCACGGCGTCGAGGGACTGCCAACTACGCTTCGTCGCTCCCTCGTCCTTGCCCTTCGTGTACCGGATCCCCTGGGGTTCGCGATGCACGTAGATCGTATTGTCCTCGAAGGCCCGTTGCCGATCCTCGCGCGACTCGAGCTTCTCGAGGGCCGCGTAGTCCGTGGGCGGAAGCTGCGGCGTGATCGTCATGCACCCCGAGCAGAAGGCCGCCGCGAAGGCGATGCCGGGCGCGTGGGGTGGGCGACGGGGCACGGAGCGAGGGTACCGCAACACGCGCGGGGTTCTACGCTTCGCGTCGACCGGCCTTACAGGGAACGCCCGGCGCGTTCGGCCAGACGTGCGGGACGGGGATCGAACGGCACGTGACGGCGCGCCCACGCGGCGATGCGGCGGGCCTCGACCACGTCCTTTCCGCGCCCCGTGGCGAGGTAAGCCCGGACCAGCACGAAGGCAGCGTCGGCGGCGAGTTCGGGCCGCAGACGGGCAGCACGATCGGCCTCGGCGAAAAAGCGCGGCGCAAGGGCGCCGAGGGCGCGGTGGGCATGTCCGCGCCGAAGGGCCCTGCGCGCCACGCCCACGGCCTGACCGAGGGTGACGGGCGCCTCCTCGATGCGCGCGACTTCGGCACCGACCCGGGCGAGCCCCACGAGATCGCTGAGGTTGTGGGCGACCACCCGCTCCACCCCGTGGCGGGTCTCGGGCCCCGGAGCCTCGAGGTACGCGGCGTGAGCGGCTGGAACGCGAGCCCCGGCGAGATCGCCGGAGCGCCGGTGACCGAGCAGGTGTCGCTCGAGGGCCGACAGGTTGCGGCGGGGCACGTCGTACCGCAACAGGCGCCGGGCATGGGGGAGGACGTCGAGGTGGTCCATCTCGGGCGGCTCGGCCACCCCGAGACGACGGCATCGCCCCCGGAGCAGCGGCACGTCGAAGCGCAGCCCGTTGAACGTGACCAGCAGCGCACCGCGCCCCGCCCGGGCCGCGAGGTACGCGACGACGGCTTCGAGCATGGCCGCCTCGTCCGACGGATCCCACAGGACGAACGTCGTCGCCTCGGCGAGGCCCTCTGCCCGTTCGAGGCACCCCACCACGAACGGCATGGCCCCCGGCACGTCGAGCCCGGTGGTCTCGAGATCGAGGTAGATGGCACGGTGCACGGGCCCGTCCACCAAGGGTTCGAGCGCGGCCGCAGGTGGCAACGGACCGAAGGAGGCGCACGTCCGGACTTCGACCCCCGCGGGCGTGGGCGCCGCCGCACCCGTCCCGCATGCTACGTCCCAATGAGCCCACCGCCCGTTCACCGGGGGGCGAGGCGCGACCCACGAGCGTTCGGATCCCGCTTCGCCCGACATCACACCGTCCTGCGGCTCCGGCGACTCGACGTGCCCCGGCCCGTCGCCACGCGACACGGCGTCCGCACCGCCGGCCGGCGAGGTCGTAAACGCCGCAAGACGGCTGGCGAATCCGGTCACGGCGCGCTCGCTCCCGGCCCGAAGGCCTCGGCCACGAGACGGATCGTGCGAAGAACGTCGTCCTTCGAGGCTGCGGTATCGAGATGCTCCGGCACGGCGCCGACGCACCTCGAACACCCGGCCGTACAGCCGCATCCCGCAACCCAGGCTGCGGCCCGATCGAACACCGCGTCGAGCTGCGCGAGCGCCCCCTCGGCCAGGCCCGCCCCTCCCGGACGGCGGTCGTAGAGGAGCACGGCCGGCCGGGCCGAGGCGAGATGGCATGCATCCACCGACGGCCCGCGGAACGTACCGAGGGCCTCGGCCCATCCGCCCGCAGCCCCCGTCCCCGGATCGTCGAGCACCGCAAGGCCAAGATCCGACGGATCGCACATGCTGACGAAGGCTGCTGCGACCCGCATGGCCCGGGCCGCGCCGAACACGGCGACGATCCGCGCGTCGGCGTCGGGCAGTGCGACGGCGAGTCGCTCGGGCGCCATGGTCACGAGGGCGGCCGTCGTGTCGAAGGCGAGATCCGGCACGCGCACCGGACCGTAGCCCATGGTCTCGTGGGTGCGAAAACGGATCTTCTTGAAGCCCGGCACGCTGCGCACCACCTCGGCGAGCACGGCCACCGCTCGCGCGCCACCGCCGCCGCGACGCTCGGTCCCACGCTCGCCGAGGATCCGCGCGCGCAGCCGCGTGACGGCCTCGGTGTAGTAGTCCGCCTCGACCCGCCGCACGAACGCCTTGCGCGCGTCCCAGTCGAGTTCGAGCACCTCGTAGGTCGCGCCTTCGAGGGGGTAGATCGCCCCCTCGTGCAGGTAGAGGGGCGCGTCCTCGAAGTCCACCCGTGCGAGCACGTGGCCCTCCCGCACGGTGCCGCCCTCGCGCTCGAGCACGGCGAAGTCCTCCTCGAGGGGGCCGCGAAGATCCACGCGGTCGGCCGGGGAGACGCCGCCGACGTGGACGTAGACCGGCCCGCGGGACGACGGGCGGCACACCAGGGCCCCGGCCCCTGCGAGGTGGCGCGCCGCGGCGACGAGATCCTCGCCGTCGAAGCCGAGGGGCTCGGCACACGATGCGCCGAGGGGAGCCTCGAAGGCGGCGCACCGCAGGTGGGGAAGGACGACCCGCGGGTTGGCCGGGTCGAGCCGGGCCTGCTCCACGTCACCGTCCCAGAGCACGTTCGGATCGGCGGCCACGAAGCGGTCGAGGGGATCGGAGCCGAGCACCGTCACCACCAGGGCCCTTCGGCCCCGGCGCCCCGCCCTGCCCGCTCGCTGCCGGGTGGCCGCGACACTGCCCGGATACCCCGACAGCACCACGGCATCGAGGCTGCCGATGTCGATCCCGAGTTCGAGGGCGCAGGTGGCAGCGACCACGTCCACGTCCCCGGCCCGCAACGCGCGCTCGATCTTGCGACGCAGCTCGGGCAGATAGCCGCCACGGTAGCCGCGGACGCGCCGGGCGGCCTCGGCCTCGGCTTCGGCCGAAGGCCGGCGAGTGCCGGAGATCCCGAAGGCCGCGTCCTCCCGTAGGTAGCGGGTGAGCAGCTCCACCCGCCGGCGGGTGCGACAGAAGACGAGGGTGCCGAGCCGGTGCCTGCGCAGCACGTCGGCCACGCGGCGGGTCACCTCCACGTGGTCTCGCCGCAATCCCACGACGGGATCGACCACCGTGCCCTGCACCACCAGGTGCGTTCGAGGTCCGGACGGCGAGCCGTCCTCGGCCTCCACCTCGACGGGGGCACCGAGCAGGGCGCTCGCGTGGGCGCCCGGATCGGCCATGGTGGCCGAGCAGAAGACGAAGCGCGGTGCCGCACCGTAGTGGGCGCACAGGCGACGCAGGCGCCTCAACACCCACGCGACGTGGCTGCCGAAGATGCCGCGATAGACGTGGGCCTCGTCGACCACCACGTAGGCGCAGGAAGCGAGGAACGCCGCCCACCGTTCGTGGTGGGGCAACACGGCACGGTGCAGCATGTCCGGGTTCGTCGCCACCACGTGGGCCCTTCGTCGCGCCGCGCGTCGCTCCTCCGGGGGCGTGTCGCCGTCGTAGGTCGCGATGCCGGCGGCACCGGGTCGAACGTCGCCTACGAGTTCGCGAAACGCCTCGACCTGATCGCGCGCGAGCGCCTTGGTCGGAAAGATCCACAGCGCGCGCGCCCGAGGATCGCGCTCGATGGCGGCGAGCATGGCAAGCTGGAAGATCCTCGACTTGCCCGACGCGGTGGGCGTCGCGACGACGACGTTCGCCCCGCGATGCAGTCGTTCGAGTGCGCGGGCCTGGTGGCGATAGGCGGTCGCCTCGCCCCGCGCGGACAGCCGCGCCAAGGTGGACGCACCGAGCCACGCGGGCCAGGGCGCCGACAGCACCGAGCGACCGGGACGATCGCAACGCGCGACGATCTCGACCGACGCGTCCGAAGAGATCTCCGAGATCGCTTCGTCGACGGGATCCTGTGGAAAAACAACGGCTTCTCCCGTGCCGGTAGAAGCAGAGCCGCGGTCGGTTGCCCCTGGAAGGAGGGTCCGGGCACGGGAGAAGCGCGGGGACTCGTCTAGCATCGAACGGCCTCGTGCGCTCGCACTGAACGAGCCATCAGTGGCTATCATACGTTCAGGTATACGGTCAACCGGGCGCTGCCGGTGAAAATCGGCGAATTCCCTCGAGTGTGCGGGTTGCGCACCAAGGGGCCGGGTGGCCGGATGCCATCACGCGCGCTGCGCGCCACGGTGACCACGGACGCCCGATGCCGACCGGCCCCGAGGTCACCCACGTCCCACGGCGAGGCGCTCCGCGGCCCGCGCGAGCATCCCGTGATCGACGCGCCGCACGACGAACTCGAGGTTGCGCGGCTTGTAGGTGCCGATCCAATCGTCCTCGAGGCCGTCGAGGACGCCCACCACCGCCCGGATGAGCGCACCATGACAGACCACGAGCAGGTCCCCCTCGTCCCTCCAGCGCAGGAGTTCGGCGAGGGCGCGCCGGGCCACGTCCTCGAGGCTCTCGCCGCCTTCGGGCCGGCCGCGGAAGCGCCGAAACACCCGATCCATGTCGCCGCACGCCTCGGCCTCCGCGTAGGGACGACCCTCGTAGACGCCACAGTGGCGCTCACGCAGCGCTCGACGAACGGTGACCTCGGCACCGTCGCCGAGCAGGATCCGCGCCGTCTGTCGCGCCCGTGCAAGGTCCGAGACGAGCACGCGGCGATGGGGTACCTCGCGCAGCAGCGCGCGCGCCCGGCGGGCCTGGGCACGACCTTCGTCGGTCAAGGCGGGGTCTAGGTGCCCGGCGAAACGACGCGCCCGGTTGGCCTCGCTCTGGCCGTGGCGCACGAAGGTCCAAAGGGGCATGGCGCCTTCTCCCTCATCCGTTCGACGGATCGAGGCGCACGTTGTCGATGAGTCGAACGCCGCCGTAGAACACCGCCGCCGCGGCCACCGCCGGAGCCTCGACGCGCTCGACGGGCGCGAGTTCCTCGGCGTCGACGACCGAGACGTAGTCGATGCGCCCCGGGGCCAGGGCCGAGGCGGCGCCTTCGAGCAACCGGGCCACCTCCCGTTCGCCCGCGTCGAAGCGTGCACGCACCGTCTGGAGGAAGCGGGGCAGGGCCAGGGCCTCTTGCCGTGCCGAGGGCGAGAGGTTCGCGTTGCGGCTCGACATCGCCAGGCCGTCGGGCTCGCGCACGATGGGCATGCCGACGATCTCGCCGCCCAGGAAGAGATCCCGGTGCATCCGCCGGAGGATCGCGAGCTGTTGGAAGTCCTTCTCGCCGAAGAGCGCCACGTCGGGCCGGACGAGGTTCCACAGCTTGAGCACCACGGTACACACCCCGCGGAAGTGGCCCGGGCGGGTCGCTCCGCACAGATGGCGGTCGAGCCGCTCCACCTCCGCGAACGTGGCGTGTCCGGGGGGGTAGAGTTCGGCCGGATCGGTGGGACAGAAGGCGACGTCGACCCCGACCGACTCGGCCTTGGCGAGATCTCCGGCCTCGTCGCGGGGGTAGGTGGCCAGATCGTCCGCGCGGTCGAACTGGGTGGGATTGACGAAGATGGAGAGCACCACCTCACCCGCGTCCCGGGGAACCCGCCGCCGCGCTTCGCGCAGGAGGGACAGGTGCCCCTCGTGCAAGAACCCCATGGTCGGCACGAAGGCCACGCGCCGCCCGGCCGGCAGCGCCGTTCGCCATGCACGCACTTCTTCCCGGGTCCGCAGGATCCGCACGGGGCGGAGGATACGCCGGCGCCCGCGGGCCGCAACGCGCCCCATGTGGGATAGTTGCATACACTGACAATTCGAACATCCTGACGCATGCTCGGGCGGTCGCCCCCGCGGCGTACCGAGGAGTCCGCATCGCCGTGTCGTCCGTCGTTCAACGCCACCGCTCCACCGATCGATTTCGCTCCCACTCGCTCCGGCTGTGTCTCGCCTGTGTGCTCGTCCCGTTCGCGGGCTGTGGCGACGATGGTGGCGGCGATGCCACCGACGGTGGCACCACGGCATCGAGCACCGCCGGAACCGACACGTCCGCGACGGACGCCGGTACGGCGGGCACGGCGACCACGGCGGCCACGGGCACCACGACCGGCGGCGGCGAGGTGGGCGGACTGTTGACCGTGACGTACTACCTGCCCGATGCCGTCGAGACCGAACCCGCCCTCGGCATGGCGGGCGGCCTGCGCATGGGGGGCATCACGGGCATTCGAGACTTCTACGCGGTGGTCGCGTTCCAGCTCACGTTCCCGACGGCGCCGTCCGATCCGGACACCATCGAGGACAACGAGATCCCCGTCCCGTTCTCGTGGGGACAGCCGACGGATTGGGTCGCCGCCGGCAACGGCATCAAGCTCGAATCGGGCGACACCTCGGCCCTGGCGTGTCTTCTCTACGTGGACGACGACTTTCCCGTGTACGTGGCCGAGTCGAGCGACCTCCTCGACCCCGCGTGCGCCCCGGATCCCGCCGCCTTCCTGCCCGAGACGGCGTACGACCTGGTGGTCTACGGGGGCGACGCCTTCGAGGACGCCCGCATCGAGGGACTGGTGAGCACGCCGCCGACCATCGAGGTGACGGGCCCGGATCTGTCGACCTACGACCTTCCCGTGGACACGTCCACCGACCTCGAAATCACCTGGACGCCCGGCGACGGCGCCGACCGGATCGTGATCCGCGTGTGGGATCAGTTCGGCCGCATGCTCACGGCCCACGCCGCGGACGACGGCAGCTTCACCCTGCCGGCGGATCGGCTCGGCGGCCTCACCGAAGGCCCCGGTTACCTGACGGTCGCCCGCGAACGCGAGACGACCGTTCCCCTTCCCGTAGGTTCCCTCGACGTCGTCACCCGCACCGAGGTGTGGGGCTACGTCGATCTCTTCGCGGGCGGATGACCGCTCACCACGGAGGCACCATGAAGCGTAGAACCTTCCTCAAGACCGCCGGCACGGCAGGGGTCGCCGCCTCGGCCGGCGCCTTCGGCATCCTGCGTTCGCCCCGACGCGCCGACGCCGCCTGGGGCGACTGGCCGCAGGACAAGCTCGAAGCGATGATCCCGCCCGAGCGGCAGGCCAAGAAGGTCCTCGAACTCTACTTCTACGGCGGGCTCAACGCCTTCGACAGCTTCTACACGGTCCCCGAGTGGGGCCAGAACCAAAACCTCTTTCTGTGGGCGTTCGGGGCCAACACGGTCAACAACCGTTTCGCAAGCTGCGGATTCGGCGGGAACCTCACCGAGCCCTTCTTCGACGACGAGGCGGGCACCACGGTGCATCTCGGACCGTGGCTCGCCCCGCTGCGCGAGCGCCCGGACATCGTCGATCGCATGCGCATCGTCGTGCAGCGCCACGACCTGTTGCCCCACGAGGGTGCAAACCCCGTGGCGCTCACCGGCCACCGGCTCGGCTCGCCGCGTCTTGCCGGCATCGGGTCGTCGATCCAGCGCTACTTCGCCGAGCGGCCGGGCGGGCTTCGACCGGTGCCCTATGCCTACGTGCTCTATCCCGGATCCGAGTTCGCCACCGACAACGTGCGGGCCGCCTCGGCCGTGGGCCTCCATCCCGGCAGCGCCCGCGCCCTGAGCGTCACGGTGGACGAGGGTTCCCTGCTCACGAACCTGCTCGCCCGCAACACGGTGGGGGACGCCAACCGGGAACGCTTCGACCGGGCGGTGGATCATTATCTCGCCGCGTATGCCGACCGCTTCCGCCGGGCCGGCAAGGGCAAGGCCGCCCGCTCGGCGCAGCGTGCCGACTTCGAGTTCGCCCACTACTCGCGCAAGGGCGCGGGGGAGCTGCAATCCGTGCTCTCGGCCGACCTCTTCTCGTCGATCCCGGGCTCGGAGTGCGGGACGAACACCACGTCGATGCCGGCGATGCAGGCCCGCATGGCCGCGAGCCTGTTGACCCGCCCCGACAACGCCGCCCGCTACGTCCACTGGATCGACGCCGGGCTCACGCCCCACCCCTCGGCCGGGCACGACACCCACGACTCCCACGTCACCTACGCCTCGCGCAACGTGGCCCACACCCTGCGCCAGCTCGTGTCCATCATCAACGAACCGGGCGAGAACGATCCCAACAAGATCGATCTCGACGAGACGATGATCGTGATCAACACGGAGTTCGGCCGCACGCCGTATCCGCAAGGCGGCGGCTCGGGGCTGAACCACTGGCCCCAGGGCTACGTGAACGTCTTCATCGGCGGCCCGATCCGCCAGCGTGGCATCTACGGCTACATCACCGCCGACCAGGGCATGGCGCAGTCGTGGGTCAGCCCCACGGAGAACCGCATGCTCATCCTCATGGCCATGGGGATCTATCCGTTCTCGTCCCAGACGTTCGCCGTCGGCGACGTCGGTGGCGGCGTCACCAACGAACTCGAAGCCGCCAAGCGCCTCAAAGAGGTCTACCTCGGGATCACCGACTAGAAAGGGATGCTCGCCATGAAGACCCAGCGCCATCTCCTACGCCTCGCCTCGCCGCTTTCGGCCCTGCTCCTCGCGGCGGCCGTACCCGCCTGCGGCGACGACACCCAGGGCACCGGCGGCACCGAATCCGGCGGCACCGGATCCGGCGGCACCGAATCCGGCGGTACGGACGGCACCGCAACCACCGACGCCACGACCACCGCGGCGGGCAGCGACAGCGGCGAACCGCCGCCCCCCGAAGGCGGCGAGGAGCTGTGCGATGCCGGCCACGAGGCCTGGGTCAAGCGCGCGATCCCGCTCTTGCAGGGCCGCAAGCCGGAGAGCATCCGCGAGGTCCGGCTGCTCGTGTCGATGATCGAACAGATCGACGCCCAAGGTGGCGACGGCCGTGCCGAGGTGGCACGGGGCCTCGCCTCCGGTCCGCTCTACCGCGAGCGGTGGGCCACGTTCCTCTTCGACGCCCTGCGCGTCAACCGCATCGACGAGCGCCGCAACGTGGGCTGCTACTCCACCCAGACCGCGGCGGCCGACAGCTCCGATCTTGCTGCCTACGTCCGCGACAACGATCCGAACTCGGACTTCGGCAACGAGTGGACCATGGCGGATCTGGTCCGCAGCGCCCTCCTCCTCGACGACCTCTCGCCCCTCTACCGGGCCGACCTCTTCGCCCGGATGGCCCGCCCCTTGAACGGCGCCAACGTCACCATCGAAGAGCTGGAGATCATGCGGCGGGGCAACTACGGCGAAGCGTTCGATGCAGCCTACCTCGGACGTAAGGTAGGCTGCCTCGAGTGCCACAACAGCGCAGAATCCGTCACGTGGGATCCCGACCCGGAGAAGAACCGTTTCTGGGCCATCCCCGCCCTCCTCGAGCGCGCCGTCTACGGCGACGACAAGGGCCGGCCCGAGGAGGAGATCTACGCCGTCTTCCGCTACGCCGGCTTCGCCGACGGCAACTTCGGCGCAGCCCCCTGGGGCATCTTCTCGGCCTGCGGCCGCTTCTCCACCGACCACTCGGGGGACGTCCTCGGCGACCCCGCCTACCTTGCGGGCCCGCTTCCCGCCGGTGCCCACGTCTACGACCTCGATCCCAAGCTCAAGTCCGGCTTCGAGAAGCTCGCCTCCGAGGGCCTGGTCACCGACGACAACCTCGAGGTGGCCGATCCCAACGTCGCCCTGGCGTTCATGATCGCCACCAACGTGGCGGGCAAGGTCTGGGAGGAGGCCATGGGGCATCCCCTCACCGTGGCGCACCACTTCCCACGCAACGAGAAGCAACGGGAGATCCTCGAGACCCTGGCGACGACCTTCGCCGGCAACCACTACTCCCTGCGCAGCCTGCTGACGGAGATCGTCCTGCACCCCTACTTCAACCAGGACACCCCGGACGCCTGCGACGCGAGCACCGCCTACCCGCTCGCGCCGGTGTTCGATCCGTTCAGCATCTCCGCCGCCGATCCCAACGAACGCGGCAACGGGGTCGGCGACATGGTGCACCGCTACTCGGCGTGGGTCCTGGTGGACTCGGCGATGCAGGCCCTGTGGTACGACAAACCCGAGCGCTTCGGCAGCGGCCAGTTCGGTGCGCCGACGAACCTCGAGTTCCTGCGCAGCATGGGGGTCTTCCTCAAGGACGCCGAGCCCGGCGCCAACGGCATCGATCTCGCCGGCCTGCTGCACTGGGAGGACGAGTTGGCCCGAGCCGACGATCCGCTCCTGGCCGGTGATTGTACGGGCCCGGTCGCGGGCGCGTGCGCCTACGACTGGATCGGCGAACTCGTGGATCTCGCGGTCGCGACGCCGGGTGCCACCATGCGGGACCTGGCCGTGGCCATCAAGGATCGCCTGATCACGGAGCCCGAGATCTACGGTCCGGCCGAGGAGGACGCCATCGAGGCCGGCATGCTGCTGACCGAAGGTGCCCTCGACGCCCCCGTCGCCGACGTGGGCGCCGCCGATGCCGAGATCGCGGCGCGACGCTACGCCGGCGTCCTGCTCAACAGCCCGCAGTTCATGCTGGCGGGCGTGCCGAGCAAGGACCAGGACCCGGCGTCCGATCCGATCCTCGTCGTCCCCGGCACCGACACCCAGTCCATCTGCGAGGCCATCGCTCCGCAGGTGCTCGGCAGCGGGTGGAGCTACACCTGCGACGGCGACGGCGTGACCGTGACGAAGAACTGACGCCGCACCCGCCTTTCGTCGAACGCGGTCCGCGGCCGCGGCGCGCCGTCGCCCGCGCGCATCCGGCTCAGCAGGGCGGCATGGCCACCTGGCACCGAAAGTCCCGCACCGTGGTGTAGACGGGATACGGATTGCCGGCTCCGTCCACCCACGCGAAGTCGTCCCAGTTCGGGTCCTGCAGGAGGAACGGCAGCACCGTCACGATGCGGTCGTCCTGCAGGAAGACGTTCTCGTAGGCGTTCTTCATCCACACGGCGACCTTGTTGCGATCCCCCGGCCCCCCCTTGCCCGGATCGATGGTCCATCCCGTCTCGGTCACGATGACGGGCAGGTCCGTCCCGAGGGCCGAAAGTTCGTGCTCGTAGTAGCGAAGGCCCGTCTCCCCCTTCCAGTCCGGCGCCTCGTAGGACACGAAGAAGCCCCACCCGAGGCCTTCGGCCGGATACGGATGGCTCGCCCAGGCGTCGAGGAACGACGGGAAGGCCGGCACCGCAGCCTTCATCGCGGCGATGAACTCGGCGGAGGTGATCCCCGGCGTGAAGCCCTCGCCCCCGCACTCGCAAGAGACGGCACCTCCGGGCGCGAGCCCGCCGTTGACGACCCGGATCCGCGGATCGCCCAGCCCGTGCAGGGCGGCGGCCACGTCCTCGAGCATGTGGGCGTACTCGCTTGCGATCTGCTCGTAGCCCATCCACCCGTCGTTGCCGTCCCCCGGATCGCAGGCCCACTCGTAACAGAGGTTCGGCTCGTTGTGGACCTCGATGTAGACGGGCCATCCGTCGCGCAGCGGCAGGCTCGAGACGACGGCGGCATAGGCCGCGGCGAGTTGGCCGTACTCGAGGTGCGCCGCATCGTCCGACTGGTTGCGCACGCGCCGGTCTCCCCACGGCGGACCGAGTCGGATGACCGGGATCAGGTCGCGCTCGTAGGCGAGGGCGACGGCATCCTTCCACTCCTGGGGCGCCTGCGTCATGTTGCGGTCGATACCAGGAAACGTCAGGCGCACGCCGCCGCCCGGGCCCGTAAGGTACGCGACCTTGTCGAGCTTGCCGGGATCGCCCGGCGATGCGAGCCCCATGCCGAAGACGTTCTCGGGCACGCCGCCCCCCGTGTCCCCCCCGGTGCCCGTGGTGGCCGCCCCGGTGGAGGTTGCAGAGGTCGTCGAAGTACCGGTGGTCGCGCTCGTCTCCCCGGTTCCCGCCGTCGTGACGCTACCGTCGCCGGTCCCGGAGGACCCGGTCTGGGCACCCGAGGAACCGGCCCCGGTCGAGCCGGGGATCCACGGCGTGCCGAGATCGTCGCCTCCACACCCTGCGATACACGCGAAAGCGACGATGGGCGCCAAGGATCGCCGAGGTCGTGCGTTCGAGTCTGGTGGCGGTCCCCCCATGGGGCCATGGTACCGCGCTCTGGGTACCGGGCGTACCGGTGCCGATCCGCGCGCGGAACGCGAGTCCCCCTCCGGTGTCGAATCGTCGACCATGCTCGGCATCCGTGTACCTCGCATCCTGACGGTGTGCGTCGTGACGTGGCCCCTCGTGGGCTGCGCCCCGAGTCACGGCGATGCCACCACCCGCGGCGTCGGCTCCGACTCCCTGACGAGCGCGGGCGGCACGACCGGCGGGACGGCCACCACCTTCGGCACCGGCTCCGACACGGGTTCCGGGGCCGCAACGGGCCCGTCCCTCGACGTAGGCGCATCGGCGGGGTCGACGACGGGCCCTGCGAACTGCGAGAGCACGATTCCGGTGACGATCCGCGACTTCCACGCGAGCCACCCCGACTTCGAAAGCTACATCGGCGAGGATCCGGGCATCGTGCTCCCCGACCTCGGCCCGGACGGGAAACCGGTCTACGCCGGCCAAGCCGGCAATCCGAGCACGACCGGCCAGGCGAACTTCGACCAATGGTATCGCGACGTGCCTGGCGTCAATCAAACGATCCCCTGGAGCCTCGACCTCGTCGAGATCGCACCGGGCACGTGGGGGTTCGACGACCAGGAGTTCTTCCCCATCGACGACCAGGGCTTCGGCAACGAGGGCAATCCCCACAACTACCACTTCACCCTCGAGCTGCACTCCACCTTCGTCTACGGCGGCGGCGAGGTCTTCACCTTCCGCGGGGACGACGATCTCTTCCTCTTCCTGAACGGCAAGCTCGCCATCGATCTCGGCGGTGTGCACGGTCCGCTCGAGGCCACGGTGGACCTCGACGCCCAGGCCGCCGCGTTGGGGCTCTCACCCGGCGGTACCTACGACTTCGACCTGTTCTTCGCCGAACGGCACACGACCCAGTCGAGCTTTCGGATCGAGACGACGATCTCGTGTTTCGTGCCGCCCGGTTGACCCCCGGCCGTCGGCATCGCGCCGCGCGCGTCAAGGCCCGGGCCGGCGCGCTCGTTCGAGGGCGGCGAGGTGGCGCCGCGCCAGCTCTCGCTCGGCGTCCGACGGCTCGCTCCGGCCGAGATAGGCCTCGAAGAGGATCCGCGCGTGCTCGGTGTTGCCGACGTGGGCCTGGTAGAGCGCGAGCAGGTAGACGCGCTCGTGGAACGGCAACATGGCGGCCGCCGCCAGCACCGACGAAGGGTTCCGTCCCACGCCACTTTGGTCGAAAGCGTCGCGCGCGGCACGATGGTCGCCCACGCGATCGAAGATCCAGGCGGCGAGGGCCTGGGTGATCCCGCCGCTCGCCCGCGTGTCGACCTCGCCGCTGCGGATGGCGGCATCGATCCGCGTCACGGCCGATGCCAGCTCGCCCTCGAGCAGGTCCACGGCCGCAAGCAATCGCAGGGCCCGCCAGGTGGGCACGTCACCTCGGGCCAACGATGCGGTCCCGAGCCGCCGTGCCGCATCGACGCGGCCCGCGGCCAAGGCCACGTACGCCCGCAGGTGCACGGCGCCCACCGGCGGGAGATCTCCGATGGCACGCGCCTCGCCGAGGGCCCGGGCGATCAGGCGTTCGGCCCGGTCGAGATTTTCGGCCCGGGCCCGCTCGTGGACGCGCCGCGCTTCGTCGGACATCCGCGCAAGCTCGACGCCGACGCCCGCGACGGCCAACTCTCGCGCCGCCACCAGCAACACGTGGATCGCACGGCCGCACTCGGCCGCCCGTTCGGTCCATCGCACCGTGGACGCGGGCAACGACGCCGCACCGAACACCTGCGCCGCGGCACGATCGTAGGCGCGACAGGCCCCGTAGGCCCCGCCGCCCACGCGGGCCCAGACCGTCTTCCGTGGCGCGCGTGTCTCGGGCACCTTTCCCGGGTCGGGAGCGGCCCCCACGGCGAGCAAGACGGCCGGTGCGACCCACCCTGCGAGGCTTGCGGGCACGACGACGATTCTACGTGCCCGGGACGGGGCGACGCCAACCCGCCTGCGGCGGAATTTTGGGTCTCGGGCCATGGTCGGGGTAGGCATGGAGCGTGGCCCGCTCGGCCGACCCATGGCGGATCCTCGTGCACCCTGCCCGCGGCGAACGCCCCTGGCGCAAGGCCGCCGCCTTCCTGTGGCGCCGCCGCAGGGTGCTCGTCGCCATCGCATGGCGCGCGGGGTTTTGGGTCTCGGTGTTGCTGCTCGCCGACGCCGGTGCCGCGACCTTGGGAGCCGAAGGCGGCGGCTCGCCCTCCGCCGTGCCGTTCGCCGTCGGCCTCTGCCTCGCTGCCCCCGGCGCCGTCTTCGCGCCCACCTTCGGCTCCCGGGTGGTCGCCTGCCTGCTCGGTGCCGCCCACGCCCTGCTCGGTGCGGCCGTCCACGCGGCAGGCCCATGGGGTTGAGGCGCCGGCTCGCTGCGGGCGTCTCCGGGGGCCTCGTCCGAACCCGAGCGGGTGGCCGACGACCGCCCCGCCGTCCCTAGGGCGCCGGCACGAGACGATAGACGCTGCCTTGGGGCCCGCCGCCGTCGAAGCCCGTGAAGAACACGTCGCCCCACGCGTTCCAACCGTTGCCCGACACGTTGCCCGGCACGGCCACGCCGAGATCGCCCAGATCCGTCACGGTGCCGCCGTCGTAGACGAGCCCCCGTACGCGGCGCGAACAGAAGTCCGAATAGAAGTAGACGCCGTCCCACGCCGGCACCTCGCAGGACCGGTAGACCGCCCCGCCGGTGACCGCGCATCCCCCCGTGTCGTTCTGCAGGAGCGAGACCAGGGGCGAGGTGAACCCGTCGGCGTTCTCCTGGTTGGGGGGCGCGGGCGGTGCACATGCCGGACCGCCACAGTTCGTCGTCGACGAACAGACGTTGCCCTCCATGCGCACCCATCCGTAGTCGCGACCCGCCTCGACGAGATCGATCTCCTCGGCGGTGTTCTGCCCCACGTCGCCCGCGTAGAGCAGCCCCGTCACCGGATCGAAGGCGAAGCGCCAGGGATTGCGCAAGCCGAGGGCGAAGATCTCCGGCGCGTACCCGGCCATCCCCACGAAGGGGTTGTCCGGCGGGATCGTGTAGTCGAACGGGCCGAAGGCATCGCAGGACTGGCAGGCCACGGGGTTGTCTTGCGTGCCGTCGGGCTCGACGCCGATGCGCAGCATCTTCGCGAGCAGGACGCCCGGATCGCGGCTCGAATCCGCGGCCGAATCGCATGCGCCGCCGCCGTCCCCCATGCCGATGTAGAGGTAGCCGTCCGGCCCGAAGGCGATCATCCCACCGTTGTGGTTGCCCGCGGGCTGATCGATCTCGATCACCACGCGTTCGCTGTTCGGGTCGGCCTTGTCGGGATCGTTCGGATCGAGGGAAAACTCGGCGATCCGCGTGCGCAACGGTCCCTGGTCCACCGTGTAGTTGACATAGAAGCGCGGGTCCTGCGGAAAGTCGGGGTGGAAGGCAAGGCCGAGCAGCCCGGCCTCGTTCGGCCCGTCGTCCACCGCCGACCGGATGTCGAGGAAGTTCTCCTGGGGGGCGGTCGTCTGCCCGGGTTCGAGGATCTTGATCGTGCCGGGCTGTTCGACCACGAAGAGGCGGTCGGGCTCGGTGGGGTGGCCGAGGGCGAGCACCGGGCGCGTGAATCCGTCGGCCACGAGTTCCACCGCCACCTGCGGCATGCCGTCCACCGGATCGTACGGACAGGGAGGGATCCCGCCACCCGTCGTCCCCGTCCCGCCCGTCGACCCCGTCCCGGAGGTGGTGCCCGACGTGCCGTCGGTGGTCGACGCGGTGCCCGTTCCGGTGGCCGTGCCGCTGGCGGTGCCGGTCGTGGTGGAGGAGGACGTGCTTCCGACCGTCGTACCGCTGCCGGACGTGGCCGTGCCGCCGGTGGCCGAGTCGGTGCCCGTTCCGGAACCGCCGTCGTCCCCGCAGCCCGCCGCGAGGCAAAGGGCCGCCGCAACCATGAACGATGCGCGCAGTGGACTGGATCCGTCGTAGGTCATGACAGGCCCAGACTAACACTCCTGGCCCGAGGTTTCGTGGGCCTTGCGACGCCGCTTGGGCCGTGGTCGAAAGCCCCCGATCTCAACGCCGGGCGACACACATCACCCGTGCGGTCTTCGTAGCAGGCCCCTGCCGCGTTCGCCGGTTGAACGCGTCGTAGAACGTCACCTGGTCGCCCACCCGCTGCGATGTCACGTAGAGCACCTTGTCGGGCAGCGCCGTGTGGATCCGCTGAAGCTCCGCCGGGGACGGCAACCGCCACTTCGAGAGGCGGCCGAACTTCTTGCGCGCAAGACGCCGGCAGTGCCGCACGGCCTGGGCGTAGTTGAGCTTGGGCATGGGCTCGCCCGTCGCCAGGTAGAGTCGCCCCTTCCGCGTGACCTTCGACAGGTCCGGCCTGCGTGGCTTGTGTTTCGCTTCGGTAGGCGAGGTGCCCCCGCCTTCGGTCTGCGCGCCGCCCGAGCCCTCCGACTCCGCGGGCGTCGGGCCGGTCGTCCCCGTCGGGTGCTCCCCGGTGCCGCCGCCAAGGCCCTTCGTGCCGGCCGACCCGACGGCACCGCCCGTGCCGCCACTGCCGGAACCGGATGGAGATCCTCCGTCCGTGGCCTTCGATGCGTCGGCGTCGCCGGTGGTCCCACGTTCGGCACGACCGTCCGCCGCCGCCTGCCCGGCCGCTCCCTCCCCCCCACCGGCGACGCCCGCTGCCCCGCTCGTGTCGGATCCACCGAAGAGACCATGACGCACGCCCCAGGTGCCGCCCGCCGCCAGCAGCAGGACGGCCAGGATCCACGGCCATCTGCGGCGGCCGCCGCCGTCGAGGGTGGACTCGGGGCGGGTGACGTCGACCTGCGACCCGCGCAGGGTCCACCCGTCGTCCCCGTCGTCGATGGGCGGCACCTCGGACACCCACGAAGACGACGCCTCGACCCCCGCGGAGGGCGGTGCGGGCGGCATGGGCGTTCCGTCCGCTCCGGCGAGGGAGGCCGCACGGGCCTCGGCGAGCAGTTGGGCGGCTGGCGACGCAGGCGCTCGGGACGATGCCGCCCCTGCGGTCGCGGCGACGGTGGGGGCCATGGCCGCAGCCATGGTGGACGTGCCGAGATCCGGCTCGAACGGGGCGAGGAGATCCCGCAGCGCCCGGGCCGAGGCGATCCTGCGTTCGCGGTCCTTCTCGAGGCACCGATGGACGATCTTCGCCAGATCGCCCGGCACGTCGGGGGCGAGTTCGACGAGGGGACGGGGGTCGTGCATCGTGACGTTCGCCAGGGTGGCCGCGAGCGTCGATCCGAGGAACGGATGCACGCCGGAAAGGGCGAAATACATGATGACGCCCATGGACCAGATGTCGGTACGAGCGTCCACGCCGGCCGCACCGGCGGCCTGTTCGGGCGACATGTACTCGGGTGTCCCCATGAGCACCCCCTGCCGCGTACGCCCACCGCCTCCATCCTGGGTGAATTTCGAGATCCCGAAGTCCATCAGCTTGACGAGCAGGCGACCCGGCTCGGGTTCGTGGAGGAAGATGTTCTCCGGTTTGAGGTCACGATGGATGATCCCGGCCTCGTGGGCGGCCGCAAGGCCTTCGAGCGCCTGCCGTACGATGAGCACGCACAACCCCGGCTCCACACGGCCGAGCTGTTCGATCAGCGCGCCGAAACTGCGACCGGACAGCAGCTCCATGACGATGTAGGGCCCCGCCGCCGAACGTCCGAAGTCGAAGATGTCGCAGATGTGGGGATTGCGGATCCGCCCTGCGGCCGTCGCTTCCTTGCGAAAGCGCTCGAGGGTCGTCGGGTCCCGTGCATACTCGGGGTGGAGCAGCTTGATCGCCACTTCGCGGGCGACGAGCACGTTCTCCGCACGATAGACGGTGCCCATCCCGCCCTCACCGAGCCGGGAGAGGATGCGGAACTTCCCGTCGAGGATCCGCCCTTCGAGGGGCAGGATCTGGCCGGACGACGGGCAGACGAGGACGTCCTCGGGGTGCAGCGCACCACAGCTCGGGCAGGGGGCGAGCGTTGCCGACGATGCGGCCATGCGCCGTGAGCCTAGCAGCCCCACGACGGCAGCCGTCTCGCGGAACGCGGCGGGACGCGCTGCTACATTGGGGCCATGAACGAGACCGCGGACGCAGCCCGAACCGCCGCCCACCACGGCCGTCGACGCGCTGGGCACCGGGGTCTGCTCGCCCTCGCCCTCGCCGCGGCCGTCGCCGCCTGCACGGAGCCGCCGGTCGGCGACTCCGCACCCGCGCCTTTGCCGGCTCGTACGCCCGGACCGCCGCCCGTGGCCGATCCGACGCCGGCGGCCACCCTCGCGCCCGTCGCCCCGACCGCCCAGCCGGCGACCACCCCCACAGTCTCCCCCCCGTCGGCCGACGCATACATCGAGAACGAGCGCAACACCATGGCGGTCTTTCGCGCGGCGGCGCCGGCGACGGTCTACGTCACGCAGGTCGAGCGGGTCGCGGATCCGCTGACCCTGCGGGCCATGGAGATTCCCCAGGGCACCGGCTCGGGTTTCGTCTGGGACGATCGCGGCCACATCGTGACCAACTTCCACGTCGTCGCCGGACGGGGCCGCAGGCCTCCCCGGATCCTCGTGCGCCTGCACGACCAATCCACCCACGAAGCGCGCGTGGTGGGGGTCGATCCCACCAAGGACATCGCGGTCCTCAAGATCGACGCACCGCCCGAGCAGCTTACGCCCATCGCGGTGCTCCCCCCGGGGGAGCCCCTCGTCGTCGGCCAGAAGGCCATCGCCATCGGCAACCCCTTCGGCCTCGACCACACCCTGACCGTGGGCGTCGTCTCGGCGCTCGGACGGGAGGTCCGAGGGATCGGAGGCGTGACGATCCGGGACATGATCCAGACCGACGCCGCCATCAATCCCGGCAACTCCGGCGGCCCGCTGCTCGACTCCCAGGGCCGCCTCATCGGCATGAACACCATGATCTTCAGCAAGTCCGGCGCATCTGCGGGCGTCGGGTTCGCCGTGCCCGTCCAGACGATTCGGCGCGTCGTTCCCCAGATCATCGCCCACGGCAAGCCCACGCGGGTGGGGATCGGGATCAGCGTGCTCGACGACTCCATCGCGCGGCGGGTCGGCATCTCCGGGGTCGTGGTGCGAGACGTGATGCCCGGATCCCCCGCCGCCCGGGCCGGACTCAAGGGGCTCGCCCACACGCGCCGCGGCCCCATGATCCGCGACGTGATCGTGTCCGTGGACGACGCGCCGATCCGCAGCTTCGACGATCTCTTCTCGGCCCTCGACGTGCACTCGGCCGGTGACGTCGTCGTGCTCGGCGTCCTCGACGCCGAGCACCGCCGCGTTCGCAAGGTGAAGGTGGCCCTCGTGGAACTCGAGTAGCCTCCCCTCGCCCGACCCTCGCTTCGCGACCCTTGCCATGTCCCGCCCCCATCGATTTCGGGTCGTCCCCCCCGAGGACGGCATGCGCCTCGCCCAGCTCATCGCCCGGCGCATCCCCGACGTGGATCCGGCACGGGCCCGAGAGATCGTCCGCGCCGGCGGGGCGTACGTCGGCCGACACCGCGTGCGTCTCCCCGAGGTCCGCGTCCAGACCGGCGATCGGGTGACGGTCCATCCCGAGGCCTCCGAGATCCCCCCCATCGACCCGGCCACCTTGCGCATCGTCCACCGCGACCGACACCTCGTCGTGATCGACAAGCCGCCGGGCGTTCCGACCGTCGCCACCCGGCAGGCGGCGCGAGGCACCCTGGCCGAAGCCCTGCGACGCCTGCTCGCGGCCGAGGGGGTACCACGACCCTACGTCGGAGAGGTCCATCGCCTCGACCGCGAGGCCTCGGGCCTGGTCATGTTCGCCGTACGCAGTGCGGTCCAACGCAGCCTCCACCGGCTCTTCGTCGATCACGACGTCGAGCGGACCTACCGTGCCCTGCTCGTCGGCACGGCGCCCGAACGCTGGACGGCCGATCGACCGTTGACGGCCGCCCGCGGCGGACGGATCCGCGTGGACCCGAGCGGGCGCAAGGCCATCACCCACTTTCGGCGGATCGCACTTCGAGGCGCCGAGCCGGACGCGCAGAGCCTGGTCGAGGCACGCCTCGAGACCGGTCGAACCCACCAGATCCGCGTGCACGCGGCATCGAGCGGCCATCCCATCGTCGGCGATCCGCGCTACGGTGGTCCTGCCACACCGGACGAACGCCTCTACCTCCACGCATGGAGGCTCGAGTTCGTCCACCCCATCGACGGGACGCCCGTCGTCGTCGAAAGCTCCTTGCCGGACTGGGCGCGCACCGACGCCGAGGGGTGACCTGCCCGCGGTCCGCCGGGCGCCCCGCTTGCGTCGCGAGGCGATACGGGCGATGGTACGTTCGTGCACGTCGTTTTCCGTGCTCGCGGCGCCACCACCATCTGCGTCGCCCTCGTGGTGGTGGGCATGGGTTGCCATGCTCGAGACGGAGCATCCGACGGTTGCTTCATGCGGGCCACGCTCGAGCAGGCCGATGGCGAGGTCCTCGACTACGACGTTCCCATCGTGGTCCACCTCGAAGGCCCCGAACGCCCAGGGCTGCACCCCGTGGACGGACTCGATCTCGTCCACTCCTTGGGCCTTTCCTGGCCCGAAGGGCTGAGTGTCGGCACCTACGACTTCGTCGCGTGGGACATCCGACTCGCCGTGGCGACCATGTCGAGCGACGGCGATGCCTTCGGCAGCCTCTTCCCTGAGGGCTCGCTCACCTTCACGGAGCTCGGCCCCGGTCTTGCAGGTACGTTCACCGTCGAACGGCGCGACTCGCCGAGCGGCACCGGCCGCTACGTGGTGGACGTGACGGACGTCGAATTCGGATGCGAGTAGCGCCGCACCCGGTGCCCTTCCGTCACACGAGCGTCGAGGGACGCCGGTCGTCGTCGCGGCGGCCGGGCCGTAGGGCCGCATGCACCGTCGCGGCGGCCCCGGGCCGGCCGTGGGCGAGCCGCTCGAGGGCCGCGGGCTCTGCGACGAGGGTGTCGGGCTGCTCCGGGTCGAGGGCGACGTGGGTCCAGACGGCCCGAAAGCGCGGGAACGTCTCGTCGAGCACGGCCACGATGGCCGGCAACGCCGACGGCCCCGGATCCCCTGGACGGGTGCGGTAGGATCGGGTCCCGCGCACGAGGGTCACCTGATCCGTCGGCGCCTCCACGTGGGGTCCGCCGTCGAACGGGTCCACCCTCCCCACGTAGGAGAACCCCACGGACTCGAGCAGGCGCAAGGCGCCCACCGTGTTCGGCCCCACCGCACCGATGACCGCCTGGACCTCCTCGGGCAGGAGGCTTGCATGGATCGGCATGCGTGGGAACAGACTCCAGATGAACGTCTTGTCGAATCGGCTGAGTCGATCGGCCTCGTCGTAGGAAAGCCCGGTGAACCGGTGGCCGAGGGCGTCCCACAGGGGGCTGCGCGTCGCCCCTTCGGGCCCCTTGAACAGCGGCGGCAGGAGTTCGGCGAGCAGGCGATCCCGAAACCACCCCCGATGGGTCGCGATGAAGACGAAACGGGAGAGCGAGAGCAGCCGTCCGAGCCGCTGTGGATGTCGGCGTAGCGCCGGATCGAGGACGAGCCCCCCAAGTTCCGTGGGACCGTGATACGTCATCCCGAGGTGGAGCATGGTGTGCTCCATGTGGATGTGCTGTACGCGGCCGTCCGGGAACGTGAGCTTGGCGTGCCGCTCTTCGGTGCTGACCGAGAAGTAGACGTGGGGATCGTCGTAGGTGCCGTGCTGGGCATGGATCATGCACGTCCCGACGACGCGGCCATCGGGTGCCTCGAGCACGAACAGCAATCGGCGATCCGGATCGAAGGCCGGCCCGCCGCCGAACGAGGTCGACGAGCGGGCGAGCAGGTCTTCGATGTAGCTGCGCTCGGGTGGGAGGTTCAGCGTGTTGAGGTGGCGGGCGAGGTCGAAGATCGCGTCCTCGTCGTCACGATGGGCCTCGCGCAGCAGGAAGTAGGTCGTGGCGGACACGCAGCGCCATTATGCTAGGTCGGTCCGCCGACCGCATGTCCGCGCGGGCACGCCCCGCCCCCTTCAGAACGGGATGTCGTCGTCGGCCACACCGCCGCCGCCCATGTCGTCCCCGAAGGACGGCCCGGCACCGAAGTCGTCGCCGGACGGGGGCGGCACGTCGCCTTCACCCCGTCCGCCACGACCGCCGCCGAGGAACTGCACGTTGTCGGCCACGACCTCGGTGACGTAGCGCTTGTTGCCGTCGCGGTCCTGGTAGCTTCGGGTCTGCAGCCGTCCCTCCACGAAGACCTGGCGGCCCTTGCTGAGGTACTGGGCGCACCGCTCGCCCTGCTGGCCCCACACGACCACCCGGTGCCATTCGGTCTGGCTCTGCTGCTGTCCGCCGCGGTCGGTGTAGCTGCGGGTGGTGGCCACGTTGAGCTGGCACACGGGCGTGTTGTTGCTGGTGAACCGCAGTTCGGGGTCACGCCCGAGGTTGCCGAGCAAGAAGACTTTGTTGACGCCTGCCATGGGATCTGCTCCGTCGTTCGAGATGGGTACGTCCCGACGAACCCACGGCGGGCACGTCGGTGTTGGCTCCGCGGCCCCCGCCACCCCGCGAGGGGGAACGGACGGGCCAGGTTTGGTGCGGGACCAGCGTCGGCCGTGGCCGCCATGTTTTGCACACGCGAGCCCGTGGGAAAAGGGCCGCGTGCGCGCTCGACGGACGACGGGGCGTGCACGGCGTTTCGCAGCCATGGACGGCATGTTGCGCACTTGACGCCCGACGGGGGACGGCCCCAATTTGGAGCCAGCGTGCTCGACCTTTCCTTCGTCCTGCCACTGCGCAACGCCGAGCGATTCGTCGCCGCGCTGGTGCGGTCGGTGGCGGCCGTGGGCCGGAGCCTCGCCGTGGGCGGCAACGGAGGGCCCCGCTTCGAGATCCTCGCCCTCGACGAGCGATCCGGGGACAACACCCTCGCCCTCCTGAGCCTCCTCCACGGCCAGATCGCGGAGCTTCGCACGGTGCAGGACCTCCCGCCCGGCACCGCCCTGGCGCGGGGCATCAAGCTCGCCAAGGGGGAGATCGTGGTGTTCGTGGACCACCCCACCGACGAGGATCTGCTGCGCTGGGCCAGCGAGCAGGTGGCCCGCGGGCATCGCGCAGCTGTCGTTCCGGGAGAAGTCCTCGCGATCCGCCGGGAGGACGCCGTCACCCACCTCTCGGGCATGCGGGGCGGCCTCGTCACCGCCCAGGACCGGATCCGCCGGCATCTGTCCCCCAGCGACGGCGCCCTCGCCTTCAGCCCACCTCCCGATCGCGGCGTCGCCGAACGCGCACGACTCGGGGCTCGCACCGTGGCGGCGCGGCTCGGCCTTCGGCGCCTCGACCGCCCGGGCAAGGGCGCCGCGTAACGCGCCGCTGCTATAGTCCCGCCGTGGAGTGGCTCCTCGCCATCGTCGCCCTCTGCCTCGTCATCGTCGTGCACGAGTTCGGCCACTACGTGGCCGCCGTCGCTACGGGGATGAAGGTGGACCGGTTCAGCGTCTTCGGGATCGGGCCGGCGATCCTGCGGCTCGGCACCTATCGCGGCACCGAGTTCGTCATCGGCGCGATCCCCTTCGGGGCGTACGTCCTGATCCGAGGGATGGAGCCCGAGGACGAGCCAGCGGGCGATCCGGACCCCGACAGCCCCAATTTCCGCGACAAGCCCCTGTGGGCCCGGTTCCTCGCCCTCTTCGGCGGGCCGGCGGCGAACTACCTGGCCGCCATGGCGATCTTCTTCGGGATCTTCGCGTCCGTCGGCACCGAGGCGGTGGCCGTCGGCGGATTCTCGGAGCCTTCGCCCGCCCAGGCCGCCGGCCTCGAGATCGGCGACCGGATCGTCGAGGTGGCCGGGGTGCCCATCGAACCCCCGGGGGCCGCTCGGAAGGTGGTCGAGGCCACCAAGGAACACCTCGGCGAGACGATTCCCATCGTCGTGGAACGTGACGGAGCCCGCCGGTCGTTCCAGGTTACCTTGAACCCCGAGCCCCCCGCCCTCGGGGTCAGCCTCGCCGTCTCCCCATGGGGCCAGCCGGTGCCCATGGCCAAGGCCGCGAAGCTGGCCGTGGCCCGGCCCCTCGAGATCTCCGCCGCGCAGCTCGAGGCGCTCTACCTGTTGGTCGCCGGCAAGCTCGAAGCGGAACTGACCGGCCCCGTCGGGATCGTCAAACAGATCAAGCAGTCGGCCGAGGCCGGCGTGGTCCCGTTCTTCTTCATGACGGCCTTCATCAGCACCCTGCTCGGGCTGTTCAACCTCTTGCCCCTTCCGGCCCTCGACGGTGGACGGATCGTCTTCCTCGGCTACGAACTCGTCACGCGGCGCCGCCCGAGCCCGCAGGTCGAAGGGTGGGTGCACGGCGTAGGCATCATCGCGCTGCTCCTCTTGATGGTGCTCGTCACCATCGGAGACGTTCGCGGCGGCTGAGACGAAGGGTCATGGCCCGGCGCACCCGCGACCCGGCCTTCGTTCCGCGGATCCAATCGGCCGACGACCTGGCGGCTGCGGTCGAGCGCCTGCCCGACGCGCCCGGCGTCTACATCATGCGCGACCGCAAGGGGGGGTACCTCTACGTGGGCAAGGCCACCCGGATCCGCGCCCGCGTCCGCCAGTACTTCTCCGGCCACGACACCCGGAGGTTCGTGCCGCGGCTCGCCGAACTCGTCGGGGACGTCGAGACCATCGTCACGGAGTCCGAGAAGCAGGCCCTGCTCCTCGAGAACAACCTGATCAAACGCTTGAAGCCCCGCTTCAACGTCCAGCTCCGGGACGACAAGAACTTCCTCGTCCTGCGGCTCGATCCCACGGCGACGTGGCCCCGGCTCGAACTCGTGCGCCGAATCAAGCGTGACGGCGCCTTCTACTTCGGCCCCTACCCCTCGGCCCGCGCGGCCCGGGCCACCTTGCGAGTGGTCAACCGGCACTTTCGCCTACGCACCTGCACGGACTTCGTGCTGCGTACGCGCAAACGTCCCTGCTTGCAGTATCATATCGAACGCTGTCCCGCACCTTGCGTCCTCGACGTGGATCGAGAACGATACAACGAGGCCGTGCGGGACGTGGCGCTCTTCCTACGGGGCGAGGCGGACGAACTCATCCGGAGCCTCGAGACCCGCATGAAGGCCGCGGCCGACGCCCTCGAATTCGAGCGCGCCGCGACCCTGCGCGACCAGATCGCGAACCTTCAATCGGTGCTCGCCGCCCAGGAGGTGGTCAGCGAGCGCCAGGAGTCCTTCGACGCGGTCGGCGTCTATCGCGAGGGCGGACAGTTGGAGTTTACGGTACTCGAGATCCGCGGCGGCCGCGTGACGGGGCACGCGAGCCACTCGGAGCGGGGGATGGAGTTTCCGACGGCCGAGGTCCTCGCGGGGTTCCTTGGGGCCCACTACGGTGCCCGTCCCATCGCGGTGCCCGAAATCCTGCTGCCCGAGCCCCTCGACGAGGACGATCGGTCCGCCCTCGAGGCGTGGCTCACCGAGCAGGCGGGCCGCACGGTCCGCATCTCGGTCCCCCGGCGCGGCCGAAGGCTTCGGATCCTGCGGCTTGCCGAACGCAACGCCGCAGCCAACTTCGCCACCCGCCGCAACCGCCGGGAGGACCAAGCGTTCGTGCTCGAACGCCTCGCGGCCCGGCTCGGACTGTCTCGCCCGCCGCACCGCATCGAGTGCTACGACATCAGCCATACCCAGGGCAGCGAGCCGAGGGCATCGCTGGTGGTCTTCCAGGACGGCGAACCGGATCGCGCGGCCTACCGCACGTTTCGCATCCGGGGAACGGGGGGCGAGCCCGGCCAGAACGACGACTTCGCCAGCATGTACGAGGTCCTGTCCCGGCGGATTGCCCGGGCCGGAGAAGACGCCGAGGCGAAGCGATGGCCCCTGCCCGACCTCATCGTGGTGGACGGCGGCAAGGGCCAGCTCGCGCGGGCGCTGGCCGCCCTTTCGGACCTCGGCGTCCCGGTGGGCCCCGAGGGCGTGGAGGTGGTGGCGCTCGCGAAGGAGCGGCGTACCCTCCGCCCCACCTCGCACCGCACCGGCGCAGGTGCCACGCGCATCCTCGACGCCGCCCCCGGAGCGGCCCTGCGCGCCGCGGCGGTGGCGGCCCCGCCCGAGGATGCCTACGAGGTGCGACCCGAGCGGGTCTACGTGCCGGGCAAGAAGGACCCCATCCTGCTGCGGCCGGGCACCTCCGAGCGCCTGCTCATGGAGCGGATCCGCGACGAGGCCCATCGTTTCGCCATCACGGCCCACCGCAAGGCCCGCCGCCGCGCCGCCGTGCGCAGCCGTCTGTCGGAGATCCCGGGCATCGGCCCCAAACTCGAGCGAACGCTGCTGGCACGCTTCGGCTCATTGCGCCGGATCGCCGCGGCGAGCGCCGAGGACCTTTGCGCCGTACCCGGGATCGGCCCCAAGACGGCCCACACGATCCTCGCAGCCCTCGGCCGCGACGTATCGTGACGGACGAGGCGGCCGGGCCTACGACACCAGCACGCGAGCGAACGCCTCGCGGTGGTCCTCCTCGAACACCTCGAAGGCGTCCCTCGAAGGGCCGCGCCACAGGTGGATCCCAGGGGGCAGGTGCAGGTAGATGGCGCGGGCGGTGGCGAGGGTCGCCGGCGCAAGGTCGAGGTCGAGCTCACGTCCCGCCTCGCGGGCCACGTACGCGAGGGCCTTCGTCGGACGGCCCCCCGCGTCCCACGTCCGCATCCGCCATCGCTCGACGTGTCGACGTGCCGCGAGGAAGTCGCGCTTGGCCCCGTTGCACCGCCCGTGGGCCAGCACCAGGTTCGCGATCCCGTCGTCGGGGTGACGTGCGAACGGGATGAAGTGATCGATCTGGCAGGTCCTGCGCCGCAGGTCGCCGCCGCAGTAGAAGCATCGCCCCTCCTGCAGATCCCAGAGGGGCCCCCGCACCGCGGCCGCGGTCTCGCGGGCCGGAGCGAAGAGGAAGCGCTCGAGGTCGGCCTCGGGCAGGTCGTTGATCCTCGCGACCATGGACGCCCACTGGCGCTCGACGACCGGACGCAAGATCCCCGCGAGGCGCACGAGCGCCTCCCCCACGCCCGGAAACAACAGGATCCGGTTGTCGAACGCACTGGCCTCGCCACGCTGGTAGGCCCGCACGTCGGACCGTCGCGGCGCCTCCGAGGTCTCCTCGGGCCCCCATCCGATGCGGTACAAGAGATCGATGGAGCGGCCGCCCACGAGTTGCAGGCGTGGCAAGGGGTTGCGGATGAGGTACCACTCCACCTCGTCCACGAGCCGAGCGAAGCCCTCGGGGTCCTCGCGCCGCGCCCGATGCCACCCGGGCATGCCGCGTGCTTCGCGGTACGACACGATTTCTTGCAGGATCCGGGCCTGGCCGCGCCGGTTCTGCCGCAGGACCCGTCCCTCGGCGAAGCGCTCCGCGTGACGGAAGTAGAGCCATGTGACCTTCTCGGCCAGCTGGCGGGTGGTGATCACGTCGGGGGCGGCACCGTCCTCGGCCACCTGCTCGATGCACACGTCGACGAGGCCGAGGAGCACGGCGTACTTGTAGGTGGTGGTGGTCGCGGCCCGGCCGAGCAGGAAGAGGACGCGCTCTGCGAAGCGCACCACGTCGTCGGCAGCCGGCTCCGTCACGATCTCCAGTACCTCGCCTTGTCGGGGATCACCCACCGCACGCCGCCACGCGGGTCCGGCACGTCCCCGCGGCGGCGGGGAACGACGTGGACGTGGGCGTGGGTCACCGTCTGGCCGGCGGCGGCACCGACGTTCACCCCGACGTTGAAGCCGTCGGGCGCGAGACGCTGCCGCAAATGAGCGACGACCTCGTCCACCAGGTCCCACACGGCGCGCCGATCCTCCGGTGGCAACTCGAAGAGGTCCGCCACGCACGCTCGCGGCACCACCAGGGTGTGTCCCGGCGCCACGGGATAGGCGTCGGCGAGGGCCACGGCCCGGTCCGCCGCGAGCACGATTTCACCAGCTGCAATCCGAGCGCAGAACGGACACGGCGGCACGAAGCGGATCCTACCATGGGGCAGGATGACCGCGCCCCCGACCGATCACCGGGCTCATGCCAGTCGCCGCAACAGATCCCACACCACGCGGGCGGTCGCACCCCACAGGGGCACGCGCAGGCCCAGGTCGAAGCTGTGCAAGTCGTACGTCCGGCCCCGGTAGGGTACGCGACCTTCGATCCGGTGGATCCGCGGATCGGCCAGCCGGGCCAGGGACGGCACGAAGACCCGGGCCACCTCCCCCGAGTTCGGCACGGGACGAAACGACGGCGGAGCCACGGCGACGAACGGCACGATCCAAAAGCCCGTCGGCGTGGGGACCGGACCGAGGCGTCCGAGGGGGTCGACGGGCTCGGCAAGGCCCACCTCTTCTTCGGCCTCGCGCAGGGCGGTGTGCCAAAGGTCGCGATCACCGGGCTCGGGCTTGCCCCCGGGCAGCGCGATCTGCCCCGCATGGTTCGTAAGCTCCGCGCTGCGTTCGATGAGCACGAGCCCCGGACCACCGTCACGCTCGTCGGCCTCGCCTTCGGGCGTGAGCAACGCCAACACGCTCGCCGTTCGCAGCGGCTCGCGGGCGGGCGGCACCGGCGGGGCTCCGCGTTCGAGCCTCCCCGCAAGGCGCGCAGCGATCTCGTCGACGGGAACGCGCAATGCCTCGGGTGAAGGTGCGGGCCCCGCGAGGGGGTCTGCGGGCCCGTCCTCCGGTCCGTCGGGCACGGCGACCGTCAGACGCTGAAGCTCGACCCGCAGCCACAGCTTCCCGTGGCGTTGGGGTTGTTGAACTTGAAGCCCGCCCCGGCGAGCCCCTCGACGTAGTCGATGGTCGTGCCCATCAGGTACATGAGGCTCATCGGGTCGATGACCAGCTTGACGCCGTGGCTCTCCGTCACCACGTCCCCCTCCGCCTGTTCGTCGAAGTACAGGTCGTACTGGAAGCCCGCACATCCGCCGCCGAGCACCTTGACGCGCAGCGCATAGTGATCCTCGATGGCCTCGGCGTCGCGGATCTCCTTGACCTTGTCCGCGGCGACCTCCGTCAGCGAAAGGGTCTCGGCCGGAGGCGGGGCCTCGACGGTCGAGGTGGATGCAGGCTCGGTGGTGGTGGCGCTCATGGGACCTTCTTCGCGAGGGGGGCGGCAGGACGTCGCGAAGACCGCGTCCTTCCCCGCTCGGGCAAAGATGATGTGCGGAGGCCACGGGGTCAAGGCGCAGGCTCCGGGGCACGGCTGTCCGAGCGCCCGATGCCCCCGGATATTGCGGAATTTCCCCGCAAGCGGCGCACAGGGGGCCCGGCAGCGTTGACACTTCCCGCGCACCTTGCGTACCGTGCGACGGTCCGTCGTATTCTCGCCCCGTTGGAGCCCGCCATGGAACGCCGCCTCCCCCGCCTCGCCTGTCCCGTGCTGTCCTTCCTCGTCCTCGCGGCCGCCTGCGGAGAGAGCCGCGAAGAGCGCCTCAAGCGCGAACTCGGCTACGAAGCTCAGGAGAAGCAGGAGGCGAAGACCGAGATCCCGGATATTCCGCCGCATCCGGATCGCGAGAAGCTCCGCCCCCTGCTCGAGGCCATCTACAGCCAGCCCAAGATCCCGGACGTCACCGAGGCCGACGTCCCCGACAATCCCCACCACTACGAACTCGAGCCGGGGGTCATGAGCGTCGTCAAGCTCCCCCAGGGGCTTTCGCCCGAGCAGAAGATCCGCGCCATCGTGAAGGCGACCGCCGAGGCCGACGCCTGGGCCTACCGCCCCAACATCCGCCGGCCCTATGCCGACCAGATCCACAAGATCAAGCGCGGCTTCGGCGAGGACCAGGCCGAACTCATCCAGAAGGCCTACGCCGACCTCAAGCTCTTGTCCTTCTTCAACAGCCCCGAGGCCGATGCGGCCATCGCCAAGCTCCCCGCCGACGTCCGGCCCGTCGTCGAGCAGATGAAGGCGGAATACCAAAAGGGCAAGGAGGACGTCTGGAACCGGTGGATGAAGATCAAGATGTACGCCCGGCGGGTCGTCTCGCGGGACGAGCCCTTCCGCCCCCTGCTGCGGGACCTGCAGAAGCAGATGGGGCTCGAGGAGCCGCCGCCGCGCACCTGGATGGAGTCCATGGACGCCCCGTTCAAGGCGTGGGCCAAGGAGATCGCGGACAACGAGAAGCTCTTCGAGATGCTGACGAACCTCCGCGAGCCCAAGGATCGCGAGGCCTTCCTCACCGACACCCACTCCGTCTGGGCCATGGAGGGCAGTTCCATGGTTCCCGAGAAGGCCAAGGACGTGAAGATCGACCCGGACCTCGGGTTCGGCGTCCTGCGCGAGGACCTCGGCGGCGGATACAACGATCTCACGTTCGTCTTCTCCCGCAAGCTCAAGGGCGACAAGCTCCGCTACGCCTTCTTGCGGTCGATCATCTACGGCTCGCTCCTGCGTGACTTCCAGATGTTCGCCACCGCCGCCAACGACTTCGCCGAGCGGGACGCCGACGGGAAGATCGATCCCAACACGGCCATGGTCCCCGACAAGTACGACCCGCTCTACGCCAAGTGCGGCTCGAAGGCGGCCCTCGACACCTTGCTGCTCCACTACGGCAAGGACTTCCCGGTGCTGCAGGGCCTTCGCCCCTCCACGAAGAAGGCCGAGAAGATCCTCGACATCGCCCACGAATGCGTCATCGAGGGCGCCCGGCCGGACATCTACATTCCCGATCCCAACGATGACAAGGACGTGACGGGGCCCGCCCCCGGGACACGTCTGGCGCTCTACCAGATGCTCGCGCGCTTCGAGAAGCTCGACGTGAACATGGCCGCGATGGCCTCCGACGAGAAGACGGAGGAGGACGAGATCATCGAGGACGCCGAGGCGGTGCTCAAGCGGATCAAGGCCCAGCAGGAAGCGGGCAAGGGCGTCAAGTAGAGGGCGTCCGCACGCATCCTCGCCATGGCTCGGGTCGAAGATCTCTCGGCCGAGGAGATCGAGCGCCGCCTCCTCGATTTCGACGCTGCGGAACTCGAAGCGCTCGTGGAGCGGGCGAACTACGAGTACTGGGTGCTCGATCACCCTACGCTCCCCGACCCCCTCTACGACCGCCTGGTCGAACGGCTCCGAACGCTCGCCCCGGAAAGCCCGGTACTGCGGAAGCTCGGGGAGCTTCCGCCGCCGGGGGAGCCGATCCCCCCCGAAGA